>WHTW01000109.1 GCA_009377525.1 Rhodospirillales bacterium | reverse complement strand
CCCACCCCGCCTCGCGGCGACGCAGTTACAGTCAGTTACAGGCCGGAGTGGGCATACCTGAAAGGGACTCTCACCCTTCCAGCCAGACACCCTCACGGACGCACGACCGCGCGCATCTTGCGCGCTCATGATCATGAGGCGCGCAGGATGCGCGCGGTCCGGAAGAGCATGAGCGGGCCTGGAGGCTCGCGGTCCGGCAAGAGCCTCACCGCTTCGGATCGGTCAGATCCTCGAATTCCTTGAGATGGCTCGGCGCCCAGCGATGGTTGCGCGCCCGCTCGATCCAGCGGTTGAGCCAGGGCCAGCGGCCGCGCGCGGCCTTGACCCACACCCGGCCGGTCTCGAACTCGGTGGCCAGCAGATAGAGGGCGATCACGAAGAAAATCCAGCCCTGCAGGATCGGCAGCAGCCCGCCGACCACCGACATGATCAGACAGGCGACGATTGCGATGGCCATCAAGGGCTTGCGCATCGAAATGCCTCATCCGTCATCCTGAGCGAAGCGAAGGATCCCATGGCGTCGATCATGAGGTCCTTCGCTGCGCTCAGGACGACTGTCTACAAATGAATCGGCTTCTCCCATGCCGCCAGCGCGGCCTCCTTCATCGCCTCGTTGACCGTGGGATGGGCGTGGCAGACGCGGCCGATATCCTCGGCCGAGGCGGAGAACTCCATGGCAATTCCGGCTTCGGCGATCATGGTACCGGCCTCGGCGCCGATGATGTGCACGCCCAAGACCTTGTCGGTCGCCTTGTCGGCTAAAACCTTCACGAAACCCTCCGTCGCGCCGTTGGCGCGGCTGCGCGGGTCGGCGGTGAACGGATACTTGCCGACCTTGTAGGCAACGCCCGCCGCTTTCAGTTGTTCCTCGGTCTTGCCGACCCACGCCACCTCGGGCTGGGTGTAGATGATCGAAGGCACGAGATCCCAGTTCACGTGGCCCCTCTGGCCGGCGATGGTCTCCACGCAGGCGATACCATCCTCGCTCGCCTTGTGCGCCAGCATCGGCCCGTCGATCACATCGCCGATGGCGTAGATGCCCGGCACCGACGTCTGGAAATGCGCGTCGACGGCGATGCGGCCGCGTTCGGTCAGCTTCACACCCGCCTTGTCGAGACCGAGCCCTTCGACGAACGGCCGCCGGCCGATGCAGACCATCACGATGTCGGTCTGCACGGTCTCGGCCGCGCCGCCCTTGGCCGGCTCGACCGCAAGCGTCACACCCGGCCCCGAAGCATCGGCCTTGGTCACCTTCGAGCCGAGCTTGAATTTCAGGCCTTGCTTGGCGAGCGCGCGCTGGAAATGCTTGGTGATCTCGTCGTCGACGCCGGGCGTGATGCGGTCGAGGAACTCGATCACCGTCACGTCCGCGCCGAGCCGCCGCCACACCGAGCCGAGCTCCAGTCCGATGATGCCGGCGCCGACCACAACGAGATGCTTGGGCGCTTCGCCGAGCTCCAGCGCGCCGGTCGACGATACGATCTTCTTCTCGTCGACGGTGACGCCTGGCAAGGGCGTCACTTCCGAGCCCGAGGCGATCAGGATGTTCTTGGTCGAAAGCGTGTCCTTGACCGCGCCGTCGTTGCCCAGCACCGACACCGCACCGGCCTTGTCGATGCGGCCGGTGCCCTGGAACGAGGTGATCTTGTTCTTGCGGAACAGGAAGGCGACGCCCTTGGTGGTGGCATCCACCACCTCACCCTTGCGCTTCATGAGCTGGGCGAAATCGAGCCTGGGCGGCTCCAGCACGATGCCGTGCTCGGCAAGATCGTGGCCGGCTTCCTCGAACAGGTGCGAGGACTGCAGCAGCGCCTTGGACGGGATGCAGCCGACATTGAGGCAGGTGCCGCCGAAGGTCGCGCGCTTCTCGACCATGGCGACCTTCATGCCGAGCTGGGCGGCCCGGATCGCCGCCACATAGCCGCCCGGACCGGCACCGATCACGACGAGGTCGAAGGTTTCGTTTGCCATGATCTGTTACTCGTTCCTTCCGCTCATGCTCTTCCGGACCGCGAGCCTCCGGCTCGCCTCATGATCATGAGCGAGCCGGAGGCTCGCGGTCCGGAAGAGCATGACGCGCCATTTCACACGCCGAGCAGCAGCCGCTCGGGATCCTCGATGCATTCTTTCACCCGCACCAGGAACAGCACAGCCTCACGGCCGTCGATGATACGATGGTCGTATGACACGGCGAGGTACATCATCGGTCGCACCTTGAGCTCGCCACCCACCACCATGGGCCGCTGCTGGATCTTGTGCATGCCGAGGATCGCCGACTGCGGCGGGTTGAGGATTGGCGTCGACATCAGCGAGCCGTAGACGCCGCCGTTGGAAATCGTGAACGTGCCGCCGGTCAGCTCGGCGATCGAGAGCTTGCCGTCGCGCGCCTTGCGGCCGAGCTCGCCGATCGTCTTCTCGATCCCGGCGAACGACAGGGTGTCGGCATCGCGCACGACAGGCACGACCAAGCCCTGCGGCGTGCCGACAGCGACGCCGATATCGTAGTAGTTCTTGTAGACGAGGTCGTCGCCCTCGATCTCGGCATTGACCGCGGGCAGTTCCTTGAGGCCGGCGATGCAGGCCTTGACGAAGAACGACATGAAACCCAGCCGCGCGCCGTGCTTCTTCTCGAAGTCGTCCTTCAGCCGATCGCGCAGCGCCATTACGTTGGTCATGTCCACCTCGTTGAAGGTGGTGAGCATGGCCGCGGTGTTCTGCGCCTCCTTGAGGCGGTTGGCGATGGTGCGGCGCAGCCGCGTCATGCGCACGCGCTCCTCGCGGTCGGCGCGCGAGCGCGGGCCGGCTGGCACCGCCGGCTTGGCGGCGGGCGCCGTCGGCGCCGGAATCGACGAGAGGGCCGCCATCACGTCGGCCTTGGTGGCGCGGCCGTCCTTGCCGGTGGGCTGGATCGCCGACGGCGCGACACCGGTTTCCTCGACCAGCTTGCGGGTGGCCGGGCCGGAGGCGGAGATGTTGGCATTGGCCGCGGCAGGAGCGGCAACGGAGGCAACGGGCGCCGCAGTCGGCGCAGGCGCAGGCGCCGGTGCAGGCTTCGGTGCGGCCGCCGCCGGTGCAGCGGCCGGCTTGGCCGCCGCCGCACCCGCGGCGCCGGCCTCGATGTGGCACAGCACGCCGCCCACCTGGACGGTGGCGCCTTCCTCGACGGCAAAGTCGACGATGCTGCCGGCCACCGTGGCATTCACCTCGACGGTGACCTTGTCGGTCTCGAGTTCGCACAGGGGCTGGTCGATGGCGACCGTGTCGCCCGCCTTCACCAGCCACTTGGCGACGGTCGCCTCCGTGACCGATTCGCCCAGTGCGGGGACCTTGATCTCGACAGCCATTACAAAACCCTCCTCAGCGCGCGCTCAGCCACCCACCCTCAGGCAATCGTCAGCGCGCGGTCGACCAGATCGGCCTGTTCCTTGACATGCGTGCGCGCCGAGCCGGTCGCCGGCGAGGCCGATTCCGGCCGGCCGATATAGACCGGCCGCGTGGCCTTCACGTTAAGGCCCGCGAGCGCCCGCTCGATGCGTCGATCGACGAAATGCCACGCGCCCATGTTCTCCGGTTCCTCCTGGCACCACACCACCTCGGCATCGGGATACCGGGAAAGCTCGATACCCAAGCTGCTGAACGGGAAGGGATAGGGCTGCTCGACGCGCAGGATGGCGACGTCATCGATCTTGCGTTTGCGACGCTCGGCAAGAAGGTCGAAATAGACCTTGCCCGCGCATAGAATAACTCGACGCACCTTGGCGGCATCGGCGATCTGGTCGACCTCCGGCAGGATGCGCTTGAACGACGTGCCCGGCGCGAAATCGGCCAGGGTCGAGACACAGTCCTTGTGGCGCAGCAGGGACTTGGGCGTCATCACCACCAGCGGCTTGCGGAACGAGCGGCGCATCTGGCGGCGCAGGGCGTGGAAGTAGTTGGCGGGCGTCGTCGGCACGACGACCTGCCAGTTGTCCTCGGCCGAGAGCTGCAGATAGCGCTCGAGGCGGGCCGAGCTGTGCTCCGGTCCCTGGCCCTCGTAGCCGTGCGGCAGCAGCATCACCAGGCCGTTCATGCGCAGCCACTTGCTCTCGCCCGAACAGATGAACTGGTCGATGATGACCTGCGCGCCGTTGGCGAAATCGCCGAACTGCGCCTCCCACATCACCAGCGCATTGGGCTCGGCCGACGAGTAGCCGTACTCAAAACCCAGCACGCCCGCCTCGTTCAGCGGGCTGTCGATGACCTCGAAGCGTGCCTGCTCGGGGGCCACGTGGTTCAGCGGGATGTACTTGCTCTCGTTGGTCTGGTCGACCAGCATCGAATGGCGCTGCGAGAAGGTGCCACGGCCCGAATCCTGCCCGCTCAGCCGCACCGGCGTGCTTTCAGCCAGGAGCGTGCCCCAGGCCAACGCCTCGCCGGTCGCCCAGTCGATGTTCTCGCCGGTGTCGATGGTCTTGCGCTTCTCCTGAAGCTGGCGTGCAATCTTGCGATTGAGGTCGAACCCCTTCGGCGCCTCGCACAGCGCGTGTCCGACCGACAGAAGCCGGTCGAGCTCGACGGCCGTCGCGCCCTTGCGGTCCTCCTCTCCCGGCGCGACCGTGAGGCCGGCCCAGCGGCCTTCCAGCCAGTCGGCCTTGTTGGGCTTGTACTGGCTCGCCGCTTCCAGCGCCTTGTCGAGCTTCTCGCGAAACGCCGCGTCAAGCTGTGCCACGTCGGCCGCACTCACGACACCCTCGGCCTCGAGCCGCGCGGCATAGACTTCCTTCACCGTCTTGTGTGCGCCGATCTCCTTGTACATCAGCGGCTGGGTGAACATCGGCTCGTCCGACTCGTTGTGGCCGTGCCGGCGGTAGCAGAACATGTCGATGACGATGTCGCGCTTGAAGTGCTGGCGGTACTCGGTGGCGATGCGCGAGACGTGAACCACCGCCTCGGGGTCGTCGCCGTTCACGTGCAGGATCGGCGCCTGCACGATCTTGGCGATCTCCGTGCAGTAGGGGCCGGAGCGCGAGTAGGTCGGCAGCGTGGTGAAGCCGATCTGGTTGTTGACCACGTAATGAATTGTGCCGCCGATGCGATAGCCACCGAGGTCTGAGAGATCGAGGCTCTCGGCCACCAGGCCCTGGCCGGCGAAGGCCGCATCGCCGTGCATCAGGATCGCCATGACCTGGCTGCGCTCGGTGTCGTTGCGCTGGTCCTGCTTGGCGCGCGCCTTGCCCAGCACCACGGGATTGACCGCCTCGAGATGCGAGGGATTGGGCGACAGCGAGACGTGGATGGTGGTGCCGTCGAACTCGCGGTCGGCCGAGGCGCCGAGATGGTACTTCACGTCGCCCGAGCCGCGCATTTCCTCAGGCTGCGAGGAGCGGCCCTGGAACTCGGAGAACAGCGCCATGTAGCTCTTGTGCAGGACGTGGACGAGGGTGTTGAGGCGGCCGCGATGGGGCATGCCGATCACGACGTCGCGGACGCCGAGCTGGCCGCCGCGCTTCAGGATCTGCTCGATGCCGGGAATCAGCGATTCGCCGCCGTCCAGGCCGAAGCGCTTGGTGCCGACGAACTTGACGCCGAGATAGCGCTCCAGGCCCTCGGCCTCGACGACGCGCTCCAGGATGGTGCGGCGGCCCTCGACGGTGAATTCAGTGTGGTTCTCGATGTGCTCGATACGCTCCTGAATCCACGCCTTCTGATCGGGATCGGAGATGTGCATGTACTCGACGCCGATCTTGCCGCAGTAGGTCTTGCGCAGGCGGTCCCAGATCTGGCGCAGGGTGGCGGACTCGCCCAGGCCGAGCGAACCGAAGATCAGGATCGGGCGGTCCCAGTCGGCCTCGCCAAAGCCGTAGGTCGCCGGGTCGAGCTCGCGATGCAGCTCGCGCTTGATAAGGCCGAGCGGATCGAGGTCGGCCTCGAGATGGCCGCGGATGCGGTAGGAGCGGATCAGCAGGAAGGCGCGCGAGGTGTCGAGGGCCGAGGCGCGGATCGCCTCCTCGGTCTGGCCAGCAAGCAGCGCCGGGAGAGCGGCACCGTTGGCCTTGCCATTGCCCTTGACGTTGCGGTTTGCGGGCGGCGGCAGCGTCTCCGGATCGACCGCGCCGATCACGCGCGCCCCGTTGGGCGCCCACGAGGCGCCGCGGACCTCGGCCAGCACGTCGCTCTGCTGCTCGGCCAGCGCTTCGAAGAAAGTGCGCCATTCGGAATCGACGGTGTTGGGATCGCCGAGATACCGCGCATAGAGCTCTTCGATGAACGGGGCGTTGGCGCCGAACAGGAATGACGTCTGCTCTGCTCTCATTTGGCCTGTCTCCTCTTCCTCCTCTCCCCGCTAGGGGGAGAGGATGGGTGAGGGGGGCGCGCACAGCATCCGAAGCCCCCTCACCTAGCCTCTCCCCCCAGCGGGTCCCCAGCGGGTCCCCAGCGGGGGAGAGGAAGCTCATATGGGTTAGCCCTTCATGGCCTTAAGCATTTCCTCGCCCAAAGCGGCGGGAGAATCGGCGACCCTGATGCCCGCCGAGCGCATGGCGTGGACCTTGAACTCGGCGGTGTCCTGGCCACCCGAGATCACGGCGCCTGCGTGGCCCATGCGACGGCCCGGCGGCGCGGTGCGGCCGGCGATGAAGCCGACCACCGGCTTCTTGGTCTTGCAGGCCTTCACGAACTCCGCGCCCTTGACCTCGGCGTCGCCGCCGATCTCGCCGATCATGACGATGCCTTTGGTCTCGGGATCGGCCACCAGCATTTCCAGACACTCCACAAAGTTGGTGCCGTTCACCGGATCGCCGCCAATGCCGATGCAGGTCGTCTGGCCGAGCCCGACCGCGGTGGTCTGCGCCACCGCCTCGTAGGTGAGCGTGCCCGAGCGCGAGATGATGCCGATGCTGCCGCGCTTGTGGATGTGACCCGGCATGATGCCGATCTTGCACTCTTCCGGCGTGATCACGCCCGGGCAGTTGGGCCCGATCAGGCGCGACTTGGAGCCGGCCAGCACGCGCTTGACCTCGACCATGTCGAGCACCGGGATGCCTTCGGTGATACAGACGACCAGCGGGATCTCCGCATCGACAGCCTCGAGGATGGAATCGGCGGCATAGGGCGCGGGCACATAGATCACGCTCGCCGCGGCGCCGGTCTTGGCGACGGCCTCCGCGACGGTGTCGAACACCGGCAGGTCGAGATGAGTGGTGCCGCCCTTACCCGGCGTCACGCCGCCCACCATCTTGGTGCCGTAGGCGATCGCCTGCTCGGAATGGAAGGTGCCCTGCGAGCCGGTGAAGCCCTGGCAGATCACCCTGGTGTTCTTGTCGACCAGAACGGCCATCAGCTTGCCTCCTTGACGGCCGTGACGATCTTCTCGGCGGCGTCGGCCAGGTTCTCGGCCGACGTGATCTTCAGCCCCGATTCCTTCAGGATCTTCTTGCCAAGCTCGACGTTGGTGCCTTCCAGACGAACCACCAGCGGCACGTGCAGGTTGACCTCGCGCGCCGCGGCGACGACGCCCTCGGCGATCACGTCGCAGCGCATGATGCCGCCGAAGATGTTGACCAGGATGCCCTCGACGTTGGGGTCCTTGAGGATGATCTTGAAGGCTGCGGTCACACGTTCCTTGGTGGCGCCGCCGCCGACGTCGAGGAAGTTGGCGGGCTCGGCACCGTAGAGCTTGATGATGTCCATGGTGGCCATTGCAAGGCCCGCACCATTCACCATGCAGCCGATCTGGCCGTTGAGCTTGACGTAGTTCAGCGCGTACTTGGCGGCCTCGGTCTCGGCCGGATCCTCCTCGTCGACGTCGCGCAGATCCTCCAACTCCTTGTGGCGGTAGAGGGCGTTATCGTCGAAGTTCATCTTGGCATCCAGCGCGATGACCTGGCCCGCGCCGCTCACGATCAGCGGGTTGATCTCGATCAGCGAGCAGTCGAGCTGGGTGAAGGCCTTGTAGAGATTGTCGAGGAGCTTCACGAACTCGCCGACCTGCTTACCCTCGAGCTTGAGCGCAAAAGCGATCTTACGGCCCTCGTAGGGTTGGAAGCCTGCCGCCGGGTCGATCGCCTGCTCGACAATGTTCTCGGGATGCTCCTTGGCCACCGTCTCGATGTCCATGCCGCCTTCGGTCGAGGCAACCACGGCAACGCGGCCCGCCGCACGGTCGACCAGCATCGAGAGATAAATCTCCCGTTTGATGTCGACGCCTTCCTCGATGTAGAGGCGCTTGACGGCCTTGCCGGCCGAACCGGTCTGCTTGGTGACCAGCTCATGGCCCAGCATGGCCGCGGCGTGCTGGCCGACTTCCTCGACCGATTTCGCGATGAGCACGCCGCCCTTGCCGTTGGGATCATCCTTGAAGCGGCCCTTACCCCTGCCGCCGGCATGGATCTGCGCCTTCACGACGGTGACGGGACCGCCGAGCTTGCGGGCGACGTCCATCGCCTCGTCCTTGGTATAGGCCACGCCGCCCTTGAGCAGCGGGACGGCGAACTTGGCCAGCAAGGCCTTGGCCTGATACTCGTGGATATTCATGAAAACCTGTTGCTCGGGCTTCAGTTGCAAATCGCAACTGACAGGAGTCGGCGGCACTTTATGGGTGCCGCTCGCCGTTGGCAACGCTGGACTGATGATCGTTTGACGACGTTCGACCAAGGTCTAGGGGATGCCCCTCCCCAGCCCCTCCCCATCAGATGGGGAGGGTGGCCGAAGGGGGTCAGCGACCAACGATCTTGTTGGTGGCGTCGATCAGCGACTTCACGGCGGCGACCGACTTGTCGAACATCGCCTTTTCCTCGGCGTTGAACTCGACCTCGACGATGCGCTCGACGCCTTCCTTGCCGATCACGACCGGGACGCCGATGTAGAGGCCCTTCACGCCGTACTCGCCGTTCAGCATGGCGGCGCAGGGGATCATGCGCTTCTTGTCCTTGAGGTAGGACTCGGCCATGGCGATGGCCGATGCCGCCGGGGCGTAGAACGCCGAGCCGGTCTTGAGCAGGGCGACGATCTCCGCACCGCCGTCGCGCGTGCGCTGCACGATCTTGTCCAGGCGCTCCTTGGTGGTCCAACCCATGTCGACCAGGTCGTGCAGCGAAATGCCGCCGACCGTCGAGTAGCGCAGCAGCGGCACCATGGTGTCGCCGTGGCCACCCAGCACGAAGGCCGTGACGTCGTCGACCGAGACGTTGAATTCCTCGGCGAGGAACAGGCGGAAGCGCGCGCTGTCGAGCACGCCCGCCATGCCGACGACGCGCTTGGCCGGGAAGCCGGTGACTTCCTGCATCAAACCGACCATGGCGTCGAGCGGGTTGGTGATGACGATGACGAAGGCGTCGGGCGCGTGCTTCTTGATGCCTTTGCCCACCGAATCGATGACCTTGGCGTTGATGCCGACCAGGTCGTCGCGGCTCATGCCGGGCTTGCGCGGGACGCCGGCGGTGACGATGACGACGTCGGAGCCCTCGATGTCCTTGTAGTCCGAGGTGCCGCTGTACTTGGCGTCGAAGCCCTCGACCGGGCTCAGCTGGGCGATGTCCAGCGCCTTGCCCTTGGCGATGCCCTCGGCATCGGGGATGTCGAACAGGACGATGTCGCCCAGTTCCTTCTGGCCGGCGAGCAGCGCGAGGGTGCCGCCAATCTGTCCGGCGCCGATCAGCGCGATCTTCTTGCGAGCCATGCCAAAAACTCCCGTTCCGTGAAGCCGGCGCGTGGTAGCGCGATTCAGCCGAAGCGGCAAGGCGACTGCGCAGGGCCTTCAGACCGGGTGCTTCTTGAGGTGAGCCAGCAGCAATTCCATGGCCTTGGCCGGCGCCTGGTCCATGATGAAATGGCCGATACCCGGCAGCACTTCCATGGCAAAGGCGGCGCCCATGAATTCGCCCGTGCCGTGTGCGGCATCTGGCCCGACCGTGGCGTCGGCATCGCCCCAGATATAGAGCGTCGGCACCTCGATCGTGCCGATGTCGGCGGCCAGTCCCTTGTTGGCGCGATACCAGGCCAGTGCGGCCTCCATCGCGGCGGGATTGCCCAACACCGACAGATGCTCGTCCATCACCGCGGCCGGTACGCCCTGGCCGAACAGGCCGGCGCGCAGGCGACGCGCATTGTCCTCGATCAGCTTCCGGCCGGTGTCGGGCTCAAGGAACGCGCGGTGATGCTTGGAGCGGTTTTTCTGATCGCCGTCTTCCTTGGCCAGCGCGCGCTGAAAGGACTTGGGATGCGGTCGCGACATGATGGTGAGCGAGGCCAGCCGCGTGGGATGCGCGGCCGCGACGCCCCACGACACCTGTCCGCCCCAGTCGTGACCGACCAGATGGAAGCGCCGGCCGTGGTGGCCCGCCGCTGGCACGATCTCGATGACGTCGTTGACCAGCTTGTCGAAGGCGTAGTTCGAAAGATCGGCCGGATCAGGCCGCGCGCCCGGCGAATAGCCGCGCTGGTCAGGCGCCACTGCACGATAGCCTGCGTTGGCGAGCGCGGGCAAAGCGGCGCGCCAACTGTGTCGCGACTCGGGAAAGCCGTGCAGCAACAGAACAAGCGGCCCGTCGGCCGGGCCCGCGACATCCGCGGTGAATGTCAGGCCCGACCGGGTCTTTATGCTGGTGCCGTCCGCCATCAGGCGGTCAGCCTACGCCGTTCGCCTTGAACCAGGCCAACGCCTTCTTCCAGCCGTCCTCCGCCTGGTCCTTGCGGTAACTCGGGCGATAGTCGGCATTGAAGGCGTGCGGCGTGTCGGGATAGACGTCGATGCGCGACTTCTGCGCCGCCGCGCTGCCGGTCTTCAGCGCCTCGCGCATCTTCTCGACCGACTCCTGGGAGATTCCAGTGTCGGCGCCGCCGTAGAGGCCAAGCACCGGACCGTGAAGGTCCTTCACGATGTCGACCGGATTCTTCAGCTGCAGCTCGGTGCCGGGACGCACCAGCGGGCCGTACCAGGCGACGCCCGCCTTCACCGCCGGATTGTGCGCGTCGTACATCCACACGATGCGGCCGCCCCAGCAGAAGCCGGTGATGCCGAGCTTGGCGGTGTCGGCCTTGCCCTCGCTCTTGGCGAAGGCGACCGCCGAGTCGAGGTCGCCCATGACCTGCTGGTCCGGCACCTTGGACACCACCTCGGCGATCAGCTTGGGGATCTCGGTGTAGGTCTTGGCATCGCCTTGGCGGAAGTAGAGTTCCGGCGCGATCGCGTAATAGCCGGCCTTGGCGAAGCGCCGGCACATGTCGGCGATGTGGGCATGCACGCCGAAGATCTCCTGCACGACCAGAATGGTTCCGAAGCCCTGTCCGCTCGCCGGCATGGCGCGGTAGGCGTCCATGTCCTTGCCGTCCTTGGTCTTGACTTTGACCGCTCCCGCGGTGAGCCCGTCGGTCGGGGTGACGATCATGGTCTGCGCCTGCACCGGCTGGACCGCCAGTGCGAACGTGCTGCCGAGAACCACCGGCACTCCCAGGGCTGCGCGACGCGACAGGCCGTTCTCCGCTCCATAGATCAAGCGATCGCCATCCATGTTCCTGTCTCCCTTCGGTTGAACGCGGAGCGGAGCCTAGGCTGAGCGCGCGACGGCCCACAATCACAATTAGGCGATATGATCCAGGGTGAGATACTCCGGGCTCTGCATCTCCATCAGGCGCGAGACCGTGCGCTGGAACTCGAAGGCGCCGTCGCCCTCGCGATAGAGGCCGCTCGGCGCCGTGGCGGCCGAGCAGATGAACTTCACTTTCTTCTCGTAGAATTCGTCGATCATGGTGACGAAACGCACCGCCTTGTCCTGGCTGTCCGGCCCCATCTTGGGGATGTCGGCCACGATCACGGTGTGGAAATTGGCGGCGATGCAGATGAAGTCGGCCGCGCCCATGGGCTTGGCGCACCAGTCGAGGAAATGCGCCATGGCGACGCCCGGTGCGGCGCGCGGTATCTCGACGTCGCGGCCCTGGGTGCGCAGCACGCGCGGCTCGCCGTCGGCGCCGCCGCTCAAGGCGCGGAAGGCTTCGTCGAGCTTGGCATTGGCCCAGGCGCCGAGCGGTGTCAGATAGACGTCGAAGTTGCGCAGGCGGTCCAGGCGATAGTCGTGGTCGCCGCCCAGCTCCAGCACCTCCATCCGTTCTTTCACCAGGTCGATGAAAGGGAGGAAGCGTTCGCGCTGCAGGCCGTCCTTGTAGAGATCGTCGGGCTTGCGGTTCGAGGTGGCGATCACCGTCAGGCCTTCGTCGAACAGCACCTCGAACAGGCGCGCCAGGATCATGGCGTCGGCGATGTTGGTGACCTGGAACTCGTCGAAGCAGAGTAGCCGCGTTTCGCTCGCGATCTGCTTGGCGATCGGCACGATGGTGTCGGCCTCGGGCGGCGCGCCCTTGGCCGCCAGCTCCTCGCGGCGCCGATGCAGGCGCTCCTGGACTTCCAGCATGAACTCGTGGAAATGCACGCGCCGCTTCCTGGCCATCGGCACGTCGGCGAAGAACAGGTCCATCAGCATCGACTTGCCGCGGCCGACCGGTCCCCAGATGTAAAGCCCGCGCGGGCCGGCCGGCGGCTTGGCGGCGGGTGCGAGGCCGAGCCGCGCCCAAAGGCCGAGCTTGGGCGCCGGATGATCGGCCATCGCCATGAGCTGCTCGTAGATCGCCTGCAGCTTCTGGACGACGCGTTCCTGCACGGGATCGGCGTGGATCTCGCCGGCGGTGCGGCGGGCGGCGAGATTGGCCGCCGGGCCTCTGTTGGTGGTCGTCGGGCCTGCAGTCGGGGGTAGCTGTGATTCCATTTGCCGCCGCATACCTAGCTCACGAGCGCGCGGCTGCCTATAAGGTCCGGCGATGAAGCTTGCGTTTCTCGGCACGTCGGAATTCGCGGTGCCGGCGCTCAAGGCGCTGGTCGAGGCCGGCCACGACGTGGTTGCCGTCTACACCCGCGCGCCCAGGCCCGCCGGCCGCGGCCAGCAGGAGCGCCGCACGCCGGTGCATGAGCTCGCGCTGTCGCTGGATCTCGCCGTGCGCACGCCGAAAGGCTTGCGCAGCGAGGAGGAGGCCGCGGCCTTCAAGGCGCTCGATCTCGATGCCGCAGTGGTCGTGTCCTACGGCCACATCCTGCCCAAGGCATTCCTCGACGCGCCGGTGCTGGGCTGCATCAACATCCACGGCTCGCTCTTGCCGCGCTGGCGCGGTGCCGCACCGATCCATCGCGCCATCCTGGCGGGCGACGCCGAGACCGGCGTCACCATCATGCGCATGGACGAAGGCCTCGACACCGGCCCGATGCTTTTGGCCGAGCGGACGCCGATCTCGGCTGCCGACACGGCCGAGACGGTGCACGACCGGTTGGCGGAACTGGGCGGGCGGCTGATCGTGTCGACGCTCGACGCGCTGGTCGCCAAGACCATCGAGCAAGTGCCGCAGCCCGTCGACGGCGTCACCTACGCCCACAAGCTCGGCAAGGAGGAAGGCGCGCTCGACTGGCGACGGCCGGCAGCCGAGCTCGAGCGCAAGGTGCGCGCCTTCCATCCCTGGCCGGGCACCTGGTTCGACGTTGCAGGCGAGCGCATCAAGGTGCTGGAAGCAGCTCTCGCCCTCGCCGCCGCCGCGCCGGGTGCGGTGAGCATCGGCCGCGACGGCTTCCCCGTCGTGGCCTGCGGTGTCGGCGGACTGAAGCTCTTGAAGCTGCAGCGCGCCGGCAAGTCGGCGCAGGCGGCCGACGCCTTTTTGCGCGGCTTTACGCTCGCGGCCGGCACGGTGCTGGCGCCGCCCGCCGTCGTGCCGCTGCCGACCTGACCGTGCCGCGCTACAAGCTCACCATCGAATACGACGGCGCACCGTTCGTCGGCTGGCAGCGCCAGGACAACGGCCCCTCGATCCAGGGCGCGATCGAGGACGCCGTGTTCGCCTTCTGCGGCGAGCGCGCGGCGGTGCATGGCGCGGGCCGCACCGACACCGGCGTCCATGCGCTGGGCCAGGTCGCGCATTTCGATCTCGCCGAAGAGAAGCCCGCCGACACCGTGCGGGCAGCGGTCAACTTCCATCTGAAACCCAACCCGATCGTCGTCACCCAGGCCGAGATCGTGCCGGACGACTTCCATGCCCGCTTCTCGGCGACAGCGCGGCGCTACCGCTACCTGATCCTGAACCGCCGCGCGCCGCCGGCGCTCGATCGCGGCCGCGTCTGGCACGTGCCGGTGCCGCTCGATGACGCGGCGATGGCCGACGCGGCCCGGCTGCTGATCGGCCGTCACGACTTCAACAGCTTCCGCTCGGCCGCCTGCCAGGCCGCCTCGTCCGTCAAGACGCTCGATCGGCTCGGCGTGACGCGCGACGGCGACGTCATCCGCATCGACGTCGGCGCGCGGTCGTTCCTGCACAACCAGGTCCGCATCCTGGTCGGCACCCTGCAGCTCGTCGGCCGAGGGCAATGGAGCATGCGCGACGTCGAGGACGCCCTCGCCGCGCGCGATCGCACGCGCGCCGGTCCGACGGCGCCGCCGCAGGGACTTTGCCTGATGGCGGTGCGCTACGACCTAGGTGCCGGCAAGGACGCCGATGTAGCGATCGACGATGATCAGCAGGAAGAATGACGGAATCCAGTTCAGCGCCAGCAGCAGCGCCGACATCGCCCAGTCGACGCCGAGCGCCAGCCGCGTCGCCACCAGGAACCAGTAGAAGAACAGGGCCTGCAGGGCGATCTCGAGGAGACCGCCGATCGCAGCTGGCATGATCATCTTGATGGCAATGGCAAGCAAGGCGATGACGATGCCCGGCAGATTGATCCAGTTGAGGGCGGCGATATAGCGGGGATAGCGGTCGAGCCAGCCGCGGCGGCGCGCGACCTCGAAGAAGATCACCGGAAAGAGCAGCCAGTTGATGACGTAGCTCATCGTCTCGATCGCCAACAGCTCGAACGTGTCGATGGCGACGGTGAGGTCGGCGTAGCGGAACAGCGAATAGACGACGTAGAACGGCGCGGTCACCGCCATGAGGCGGAACGAGCGCAGGCAGGCTTCCATCGTGTTGTCGAAGCAGAGCAGTGCGGCGGGATCGCGCCGCAACAGGCCCAGCGCGCCCTGCACGCCGCGCGCAATCTCGGCGGCGCTCAGCACGATCGGACCCTAGGCCGCGAAATAGCGGTCGAGCACCGTCTCGTAGACGCGGCTCAGGGTCTTGAGATCCTCGATCGCACTCTTCTCGTCGACCTTGTGCATGGTCTCGCCGACCAGGCCGAACTCGAGCACCGGGCAGTAGCTCCTGATGAAGCGCGCGTCGGACGTGCCGCCGGTGGTCGACAGCTCGGCCTCGACGCCGGCGACGTCGCGGATCGCACCGGCAACGAGGGCGCTGAGCGGCCCGGGCGGCGTGAAGAAGGACTCGCCCGACACCTCGACCGAGGCGAACTCGATGGTGCCGTTGCCGCCCAGCGCCGCGTTGGCACGCTCCATGTGTTCCTTGAGATGCGCCAGGAGCGTCTTGGACGTCCACAGATCGTTGAAGCGCGTGTTGAAGCGCGCCTTCACCACGCCGGGCGCGATGTTGGTCGCCTTGTTGCCGACATCGACGGTCGTGAACTGCAACGTCGTCGGCTGGAAGTGCGCGCTGCCCTTGTCGATCGGCTCGCGCACCAGCGCCTCGATCAGCGCCGACAGGCGATGGATGGGATTGTCGAGCCGCTCGGGATAGCCGACATGGCCCTGGATGCCGCGCACCACCAGGTCGACCGTCATGCTGCCGCGCCGGCCGATCTTCATCATGTCGCCGAAGCGCCTGGAGCTGGTCGGCTCGCCGACCACGCAGTCATCGATCGTCTCGCCGCGCTCGGCCAGGCGCTTGAGCATCTTGACCGTGCCGTTGACCGCAGGCCCTTCCTCGTCGCCGGTGATCAGGAGGCTGATCGAGCCGCCGAAGTCGCGGCCGCGCCTCGCCAGAAAGCGCGCACAGGCATCGATGAAGGCCGCAATCGCGCCCTTCATGTCGGCGGCACCGCGACCGAACAGATAGCCGCCCGAGAGCTCGGCCGAGAACGGGCCGATCGTCCACGACGACAGATCGCCCACCGGCACCACGTCGGAATGGCCGGCGAAGCAGAAATGCCGGCCACCCTCTTCCTGTCTGGGCGTACCGATGCGGGCATAGAGATTGGCGACGTCGTCGGTGCCGGCCTGGCTGAAATCCATGCGCTCGCACTTGAAGCCGAGCGGCTCGAGCGTGCGTTCGAGATGCTGCAGCGCGCCCGCTTCCTTGGGCGTCACGCTCTCGCAGCGCACGAGCGTGCGCGTCAGTTCAACGACATCGGTGACGGCGGGGCTGAGCGTGTCGGGCATCGGCGGACAGTACAGGCAGGCCTCGCCAAAGAAAAGAGAAGGGCGCCGACAGGCCTTGGCCGGCGCCCAGTTTTTGAGAGGAAGATTGTCTTGTTGCTTCTATTACTTAGGCGACCTGATTAGGCCACCAGACGGTCGGCCTCCTGCAGGTTGACCGACACGAGCTGGGACACGCCCTGCTCGGCCATGGTCACGCCGTAGAGGCGGTCCATGCGCGCCATGGTGACGCGATGGTGGGTGATCACCATGAAGCGGGTGTCGGTGCGGCCGGCGATCTCCTTAACGAGACTACAGAAGCGCTCCACGTTCAGGTCATCGAGCGGCGCGTCCACCTCGTCCAGCACGCAGATCGGCGCCGGGTTGGTCATGAACACCGCGAACAGGAGCGAGATCGCCGTCAGCGCCTGCTCGCCGCCCGAGAGCAGCGACATCACCTGCAGCTTCTTGCCCGGCGGGCTGGCATGGATCTCGAGCCCCGCCTCCAGCGGGTCCTCCGACTCGGTCAGCCGCAGCTCGGCCTTGCCGCCGCCGAACAGCTTGGTGAAGAGCTGCTGGAAGTGGCCGGACACCTGCTCGAAGGCGACGAGGAAGCGCTCGCGGCCCTCGCGGTTCAGGCTCTGGATGCCCTGGCGCAGGCGGCCGATGGCGGCGACCAGGTCGTCGCGCTCGGTCGTCATGCCGGTGATCTGCTGCTCGAGCTCGCCCGCCTCTTCCTCGGCGCGCAGGTTCACGGCACCCATGGTCTCGCGCTCGTGCACCAGCCGCTCGAGGCGATGCTCGGCCTTCTCGAGCTCGGGCAGCTCCTCGAGCGACTGCACCTCGGCCAACGCCAAGACGCCGTCGGGCTCGCAGCGCAGGCGCTCGACGATGCGCTCGACCACGGCCTCGCAGTCCTTGGTCGCCTGCTCGACCAAGCCCTCGCGGCGGACGCGGCTCTCGCGCGCCGTCGCCAGCTCGCCCTCGGCCTGGCGCATCGCCTTGTCGGCCTCGCTGAGGCGCGTCTCGCCAACGGCCAGCCGGTCAGCGGCTTCCTGACGATTGTGCTCGGCCTTGGCGATCTCGTCGCCCAGCGCCATGCGCTTGGCCTCGATCTCGGCCGGCTTGGCGGCGAGTTCCTCGATCGACTGCGCGATCTGTTCGCGACGCTGATCGAGCTCGACGATCTGGCCCTCGGCCTCGGCCAGCCGCTTGCTCCAGCCGCCATGGTCCTGGGCGATCTGGCCCAGGCGCTCGACCCGCATCGCCGCCTCGCGCGCCAGGCGATCGCAGTTGCCTTCCGCCTCGACGAGGGCGGCGCGCATCTCGGCGATGCGCCCACGCAAGGCGCCGGCGGCCACGCGATCGGCAGCCGAATCGGAGATCGACGACAGCCGCGCCTCGCGGAACGTTCTGCGCATCTCGTCGTCGGCGATGTCGCCCAGAATCTCGGCGACCGACTGCTCGATGCCGCCGAGCCGCGTGCGCAGCTGGTCGGTGCGCCGCGCGATCTCGACATGGCGGTCGCGCGCCTCGGTGGCGGCACGCTCGGCAATGGCGATGCTCTGCTGGGCGGCGCGCTCGGCCGCGCGCGTGGCCTCGCCCGCGCCCTCGGTCTTACGCCGCGCCGCCTCGGCCACGCCGCGCTCGTGCGCGCGGGCCTGGTCGACGCAGGTCTTCTCGGCGTCGCGGGCGGCGGCCCGCCAGCCCGTCTCGGCCTCGACCCGCGCCTGGGCCCCGGCGTGCTCGGCCGCGACACCCTCGATCTGCTGGCGGATCTCGGCCAGCCGGTTGCGCTGGCTGAGCCGCACCGCCGCCGTCGACGGCGCGCCGGCGCGCAGGACGTAGCCGTCCCAGCGCCACACCCCGCCGTCGCGCGTCACGAGCTGCTGGCCGGGCTTCAGGCCGGCCTGCAGGGCAGCCCCTGTCGCCTCGTCGGCAACGACGCCAATGAAAGCGAGACGACGCTCGAGCTCGGGCATCGTCTTGACGTGCGCGCCAAGCGGCGTGGCGCCTTCCGGCAGCGCCGGTGCGTCGGCGATCGGGCCGAGCGGCAGCCAGTGGATCGGCGCCCCGCGATCGGACGACGCTTCCAGCTCCTCACCGAACGCCGCACCCAGGGCCTTCTCGAAGCCCGGATCGACGGTCAGCGCATCGAGCAGCGGCGGCCACAGCGAATCGGCGGCCGACTTCAGCGCCGCGGCCACGCCCGATTCTTCGGCGCGCAGCTTGGTCAGTCGCGCGTTGATCTTCTGCAGCGTCTCGCTGGCCGCGGCATGGCTCGCCTCGGCGGCCTGCCGCTCGGCGGCGCGGGCGCGCTCCATCTCGATGCGCTCGGCCTCGGCCTGGGCAACGGCGGCACGTGCCGCATCGGACTCGTAGCGCTCGGCCTCGCGAGCGGCGTCGATCGACTCCTGACCCTTGCGGCGTGCCTCCTCGAAGGCTTCGCGCGCCTGGGCCAGCGCCGCCTCGACCTCCGGCAGCGCCGGCAGGCTCGCGAGCTCGGCCTCGATCTGCTGCTGCTGCGCGGTGACCTCGTCGCGCCGCGCCGCCAGTCGGCGCAGGCGCTCGCGCAGCTCGGCGATCTCGCGGCTCACGCTCTCGCGCAATGCCTCGTCGTCGGCGATCTGGCGGGTGAGCCGATCGTGCTCGGTCTCGGCGGCGAGCGTCTCGGCCTGGGCAGCATCGCGGGTCGCGGCCGCGGCGGCGGCGCGATCATCCTCGCCCACGCGCTCCTGCTCGAGCCGCGCACGCTGGCCGCCGAGGTCGGCAATGGCCGTTTCGGCGTCGGACTTGCGGCCATGCTCGCGCTCGAGATCGGTCTCGGTCTGCGCCAGCCGCGTGCCGGCTTCCTGCTGCGCCTGGGCGACGCGCTCGGCCTCGGCCGTCAGGGCATCGTGCGCCACCCGCAAGCGCTGAAGGCCGGCCGCCGCGGCGGCCTCGTCGTTGCGCAGCGGCGGCAGCGCCGTCGCCGCCTCGGCCTGCGCCGTGGTGGCAAGGCCGACCAGGCGGGTGAGATCGGCGACCTGGGCCTCGGCCTCCTTCAGCCGCTCGCCGGCCTCGTTGAGCTCGCGCTCGGCGTTGGCGAGCTTGAGCGCCAACACGGCCGCTTCGGCGCGGCGGATATGGTCGCTGAGATTGCGATAGCGGCTGGCCTGGCGCGCCTGGCGCTTCAGGCCCTTGTGCTGCTCCTCCAGCGCCACCAGCACGTCCTGCACGCGCGCCAGGTTGGCCTCGGCGGCGCGCAGCCGCAGCTCGGCCTCATGGCGGCGGGCATAGAGGCCGGTGATGCCGGCCGCCTCGTCGATGATGGTGCGCCGGTCGGCCGGCTTGGCGTTGATCAGGGCGCCGATGCGGCCCTGGCTCACCAGCGCGGTCGACCGCGAGCCGGTGGCGGCGTCGGCGAACAGCGTCTGCACGTCGCGGGCACGGATCTCGCGGCCGTTCACCGAATAGGCCGAGCCGTGGCCGCGCTCGATGCGGCGCACGATGTCGAGCTGGTCGGCGTCGTTGACCATCGCCGGCGCGGTGCGCGTCTTGTTGTCCAGCGTCAGCGTCACCTCGGCGATGTTGCGCGCCGGCCGCGTGCCGGTGCCGGCGAAGATGACGTCCTCCATCTCGCTGCCGCGCATCTGCTTGGCGGAGGTCTCGCCCATCACCCACTTCATCGCCTCGACGAGGTTCGACTTGCCGCAGCCGTTGGGACCGACGACGCCGGTCATGCCGGGCTCGATGGTGAGCTCCGTCGGATCGACGAAGGACTTGAAACCGGAGAGCCGGAGTTTGTCGAACTGCACCATCTACCCCACGCTGGCTTGTTTACTGACTACTTGGCGAGCTTGGCGAACGCCGCGTCGAGTTCCTCGACCGAGCGCGCCCCCTTATAGAGAGTCCCGTTGATGAACAATGACGGCGTCGAGTTGACACCGAGCGTCTCGCCGCCCCGATAGTCGGCGACCACCTCGTTGGCCTTGGCCTCGTTGGCGAGACACGCCTTGATCTCGTTTTCGCCGAGGCCCGCGATGCGCAGCGGCTTGGCGAGGTCGGCGATCGGGTCCTGCGACGCGGCCCACTGCGGCTGGCCGCGGAAGATCAGGTCGACCACGCCGAAATAGCGGTCGTTGCCGGCGCACTCGGCGATCTGGGCGGCCTTGGCCGCCACCTGGTCGAGCGGGAAGTTGCGGTAGATCAGCTTCACCTTGCCGGTGTCGATCCACTTCTTCTTGAGCTCGGGCAGGATCTGGGTGTGGAAGTGCGCGCAGTGCGGGCAGGTGAAGGAGGCGTACTCGATCAGGGTGATCGGCGCCCTGGGATCGCCCAGCACATGGTCGGTCGACAGGACGGCGAGCAAGGCGGTCCTGTCCGGCGCGGCAGCCACCGCGACCGGCGGCGGGCCGGCGGCAGGCGGCCGGGTGCCGAAATAGACGCCAGCCGCGATCGCGGCCACCGCCACGGCTCCGCCGGCGACAATCAACATATTCCGCATACCGTCTTCCTTTCCACTACATCTTGGGAACCCCACCTGTGGGGAGTCAAACTATTACCGCCCCACCTGGCGCAAAATCGCGGCAATGGCGTCAGGGCCGCCCGGGTTTAAGTAGTTCTGATCGTTGATGAACAAGGTGGGCGTCTGCCGCACCCCGAGCGTCTGGCCGGACTGGACGTCGGCCAGCACCTTGTCGAGGGCTTTGTCATCGGCGAAGCAGGCCTGGGCCTGGGCCGCCGTCAGGCCGTCCTTCGCCAGCACCTTCACCATTTCGGCCAAGGGATCGCCCACCGTCAGCCATTCGACCTGGCTGCGGAACAGCCGGTCGACCCGCTCGTAGAACTTGTCGGGCCCGGCGCACTCGGCGAGCTGGCTTGCCCGTGTGGCCACCACGTCCATCGGGAAATGGCGATGGATCAGCCGGAGCTTGCCGGTGTCGATCCACTCCTTGCGCAGGGTCGGCATCACGGCGATGTAGAACTGCGCGCAAAAGGGACAGGTGAACGAGGCGTAGTCGATCAGGGTGTTGGGCGCGTCGGGTTTGCCGAGCACGTGATCGCCCGGCAGCGGCTCCAGCAGCTTCAGGTCCTGAGCGCGGACCTCGCGCCCCGCAAAGGCTCCCGCCAGCACGCCCAGCACCGCCTGCCGGCGGCCCGTGGCGACGCGCGCGCCGAGGCGGGCGAGCGCAGCACGAAGCTCGGGATCCTTCACGGAAGCAGCACGCTCTTTCATCTCAGCCACTCTCCTGGCGTCGGGCGCCGGCCGCGGCGGCGGAGCCGCGGGGGCGGCGATGGCGCCCTGCACCAGACGGATATCGTCGATCATCTTGTGCCCGAAGTAGGCATTCACGCGCTCCACGACCTGGCCGGCCATGTGCTGGACTTCGAGCGCAGCGGCGCCGGGAACGCGCAGGCGCAAAAGCTTGCCGGAGCGGCCGCGGCTGGCGGGCAGGGCCTCAGGCCGGCTGACCCGCGCAAGATCGGGCCCGACGATCGCCGACCACTCCGCGCGCAGGCGGGCGATCGAAGCGCCGCGACCTTTTGCGAGGCCGGAAGCGAGCCGCTGGGCCAGACCGCCGACGGCGCGGAAGCCGTTTTCCCGCATGGACCCTTTCAAACTCCGTTCCTTATGGTAGGCCACGGTCCCTCTCATGACCACGACCCACGCCTCACGTTTGCTTGCCTGGTACGACCGACATCGTCGCACCCTGCCGTGGCGCGCGCCGGCCGGGAAACGCGCCGATCCCTACGTCGTCTGGCTGTCGGAGATCATGCTGCAGCAGACCACCGTGGCCACGGTCGGCGACTATTTCCGCCGCTTCGTCGAGCGCTGGCCCACCGTCGAGACGCTGGCCGCCGCCCCCATCGACGAGGTGCTCTCGGCCTGGGCCGGGCTCGGCTACTACGCCCGCGCCCGCAACCTCCATGCCTGTGCGCTGGCCGTGGCCGGCCTCCATGGCGGCCGTTTCCCCACCGACGAGGCGGCCCTGCTGGCCCTGCCCGGCATCGGCGCCTACACGGCGGCGGCGATCCGCGCCATCGCCTTCGACCAGCCGGCCTCGGCCGTGGATGGCAACGTCGAGCGGGTGATCGCCCGCCTGTTCGCCCTCGAGACGCCCCTGCCCGACGCCAAGACCGAGATCAAGGCGCGCGCTGCCCGGCTGGTGCCGGCCGAGCGCGCCGGCGACTACGCCCAGGCGATGATGGATTTGGGCGCCACGGTGTGCACGCCGCGCAATCCGCGCTGCGTCATCTGCCCGATGATGGCGGGCTGCACGGCGCGCAAGCTCGGCCTGGCCGAGGACCTGCCGCGGCGCGCGCCCAAGGCCCAGAAGCCGACGCGGCGCGGGCTCGCCTTCGTGCTGTCCCGCAAGGACGGCGCCATCCTGCTGCGCAAGCGGCCGGCCAAGGGCCTGCTGGGCGGCATGGACGAGGTGCCGTCGAGCCCGTGGCGCGAGGGCAAGCTCTCGACCGACAAGGCGATGGGCGACGCGCCGGTGCCGGCACGCTGGCAGATCCTCGACGGCTTGGTGCGCCATACCTTTACGCATTTCCATCTCGAGCTCGCCGTGGCGCGCGCCACCGCGACCACCGGCCGGCTGGCCGAGCTGGCGCCCGGCACGAGCTGGTGCACGGTCGACCGCATGACCGAACGGGCCCTGCCGACGGTGATGCGCAAGGTGATCGCGCACGCGGTGAGGAACTGATCCCGACGGTGTCGGGGAACGCGACGCATCGTACGCCGGACGGGCGACACTGTCAATAACTTTGGTTTTCTAGATCACCTGAGTAATTTTCTGATATTTTTTCGCACCGTATAGGTGCCGAATTCGGTGCAGTCAGTGCCAGCACCGACCGCTCAGCCGGCCCGGCGCTCAGTTGGTCCCTGCCGGGTGCGATCGAGCCACGCCCGGGCCTCGTGCAGGCTGCGGAACAACTGGATGGGCCGTTCGCCCTGGGTGACGTCGGCGAACACGTTGGCGAAGCCGATGCGGGCGGGGTTGATGACGAACGCCACCGGGCCGCGCGACGCATCGCCGGGCGCGCCGCGCAGCAGGTCGGCCACCTTCTGCACCTGCTCGCGCGTCAGCTCTGACGTGGCCTGGGAAACGTCGATGATCTTGGCGTAGGCCGGCACCTTGGCCTCGACGAGTCGCCGTGTGGTGGCGGCAATCTCCTCGGCGGCGATGTGCCCACGCGCCACGATCACGACCAGGCGATGAAGCGGGGAAATGTCCATATGCACCGGCATGCCGGCAGTGTGCAGGGTCGCCGGACCGCTGGCAATCGGCCGGATGGCTTAAGACCTTGGCACGTTGCGACAGCCTGCCGGCGGTGGTGCGGGTTCACCTTTCAGAACCTGCGCTAAAGGCCCGCCCTCACCTGCTGGCGAAGGTGATCGATCGGCAGTCGAGCGCCTGCCTGCTCGAAGTGCCAGAAGGTCCAGCCGTTGCAGGCCGGTGCGCCCTGCACGGCCGCACCAACCTGATGGATCGAGCCGCGATGCTGGCCGAGCGCATTGTCGGCCGACAGCGTGCCGTCGGCGCGCACGCGCGCATGCAGGCGGCCGCTGAGATCGCTCAGCACAGTGCCGGGATGCAAAAGACCCGCCTCGATCAGCACGCCGAACGGGATGCGCGGCTCGGCGCGCTTGCTGGGCTTGGGCGAGACGTCTTCGCCGGCCAGCGGCTCGACCATGGCGATACGCTTGGCGGCAATCGCGGCATAGTCGGGATCGCGCTCGAGGCCGATGAAGCGCCGGCCGAGCCGCCGCGCCACCGCGCCGGTGGTGCCCGTGCCGAAGAACGGATCGAGGATCACGTCGCCCGGATTGGACGCCGCCATCAGACAGCGGAACAGCAGCGCCTCGGGCTTCTGCGTCGGATGCGCCTTCTTGCCGTCCTCGCCCTTCAGCCGCTCGGAGCCGGTGCAGAGCGGCAGCAGCCAGTCGGAGCGCATCTGGATGCCCTCGTTCAGCTCCTTCATGGAATCGTAATTGAAGGTGTAGCGCTTGCGCGGGCCGGACGCGGCCCAGATCAGGGTCTCGTGCGCATTGGTGAAGCGCTTGCCCTTGAAGTTCGGCATCGGGTTGGACTTGCGCCAGACGATGTCGTTCAGGATCCAGAAGCCTAAATCCTGCAGCGCCGTGCCGATGCGGAAGATGTTGTGGTAGCTGCCGATCACCCACAGCGTGCCCTCGGGCTTCAGCACGCGCCGCGCCGCGCCGAGCCAGGCGCGGGTGAAGGCGTCGTAACGGGCGAAATCGGCGAACTTGTCCCAGTCGTCGTCGACGGCGTCGACCTTGCTGTTGTCGGGACGCAGAAGTTCGCCACCCAACTGCAGATTGTAGGGTGGGTCGGCGAACACCATGTCGACAGAGGCTTCGGGCAGGCGCTGCATGAGTTCCACGCAATCGCCCGCCAGGACGCGGTCCAAATTCTCCCCAAGCATCGGCGGAGGATGAGTCATCCACCGATCTAGCGTCAAGAAATTACAATTGATTCAATTGTTTACGGCATCGATCCACAAGATCGAGTCGATGTTGCCCCGCTACACACCAGACCTAGCCCGCTACACACCAGACCTAGAAGGGGATTGAGGTCACCTGGCGGAGGCCAATTGGGGAGGGAGCCTCCGCCACCCGCATATGGGGGCATGCGGGGCCGGGCCTGCTTGGGATGGACAGGGCACGGCGCGGTGACAACCCAAGATAGCGCGATCCGCGTTGAACAAACCGCGGGGGTCGCGCTTGCCACCGATTGGCCACAGGTCCTGCCGACGCCCTGTCGATCACGGCCAGGGAAATCGGCTAAAGCACAATCCGCCCAGCTGGAATCAGCTGGGCGGATTGTGCCCTGTGCAACAAGCATCGCCAGTGCGCGCGAATCCGATCAGAGGGAACCGCCGGCGGTTCCCTCTGATCGGATTCCGCTCTAGGCATTCCAAGGATCGATGATATCCACCCCGCATCCTTCGAAATCGCTGACGTTGCGAGTCGCCACAGCCCCGCCGTGGGCTCGCGCTATGGATGCAATCTGAGCATCAAAGGCGCTGATGGGTCGGCCCTTGCTTCTACGCGCCGCGGCGATGACTGCGAACTCGCGGGCGGCCGGGCGGTCAAAGGGCAACACGCGCCCTGGAAAGTCTTCGGAAAGCATACGTCGCATGGTTTCCTCCAAAGCCGAACGCCGACGGCCACTGGGCAGCGACGCGATGCCGTACAACAGCTCTGCCTCCGAGATGGTTGTCGTAAACAGCGTCGCCGCCTGCTGGGCGGCAAGCCAGTCCAGCACGCGTTGCTGCGGGGTAGGCCGAACGGCCTCCGACAGAACGTTCGTGTCGAGGACGATCATCGCCTGAGTCGCGGCGGCTTGCGCATCGGCTCGCGCGGCGGAATGTCGATCTCCACCCCGCCCAACGGGGCGAAGCGTCGCCGGATCGCCGCTGCCAGATTCTCAGGTTCGTCAGGCGTCTCCACCAGCGCAGTACGCAGGATGTTGCGAGCCTCCTCCTCCATCGACCGTCCGTGGTGCGCGGCCCGCACGCGCAGCTTGCGTTTTACGGAATCGTCGAGGTCACGGATGGTGATGCTGGCCATGGATGCACCTTCGCAATCGATGAAATCAATGTAGGCAATGATTGCATCCCAAGCAAGCCATGCTGCGCGACCGTCGGTCTTCCGGACCGCGCGCATCCTGCGCGCTCATGATCATGAGCGTAGGGAGCCGA
>WHTW01000108.1 GCA_009377525.1 Rhodospirillales bacterium | reverse complement strand
CCCAGCGGATCGCCGGCCCTCGACCGCGGCGTCATGGACACGATCCGCAAGGCCTCGCCCTTCGCGCCGCTGCCGGCGGAGCTCGCCGCCGACAGCCATACGTTCATCGTGCCGATCAACTACGCGCAGGAGCGGTAGGCGGCGCGATCGACCGACGGTCGCGCCGTTGCAAGATCCTTTTGGCGCGGCTGCAGGCGACGGTCAGGTCGGCAGTTCGAGACACAACGGAAACGCACCTACGCCATCAGCCGACGATGCTGGAAGTCCTCGCCATGGTCCTAAAGTCGGAGGCGGAGAAATGTCAGTTCGCAAGAAGACCGCAAGGGAAGCGGCGCTGTCGGACGTCAAGGACGATCTGTCCCGATATCTGCGCGAAGCCGAACGGGGGGACATCCTCATCACCCGCCACGGCAAGCCGGCAGGCGTGCTGATCGGCTTCGCCTCGGAAGACGACTGGTTCGATTACCGGCTGGAGAACGATCCGCGGTTTGCCGAACGCGTCCGCCGCGCCCAGGCAAGCCTGCGCAGCGGACGCGGCACGAGGCTGGAGGAGCTGGATTGACGTCGTTCAGCGGCCGGCCGCGAGATAATCCCACGCCGCGAGCGCATGGACCTTCATCACGTGATGGAACTCCGCCAGGCTGACGCTCTCGTCGATGCCGCCCATGCCGGCGGGCGAGCAGCCATAGACGAAGGCGGGCACGCCCTTCATCCGCCAGAAGCGCGTGTCGGTGCCGCCCAAGCTGACGATGGGCTGCGGCGGTGCGGCGAGCAGAGCGCTGGCGCGGCGCAGCAAATGCCCCATCATCTCGTGCGTGGGATCGGAGACGTTGGCCTCGGGGCCGCCCGGCAGCAGCTCCTCGAAGCGCGTGCCGGGATGGCGGGCGGCGATCCCGGCGACCCTGGCCAGCACCGCGGCGCGGCTGATGCCGACGGGCAGGCGGAAGTCGACTTCCAGCACGCACTCGGGCGGCAGCATATTGATCTTCACGCCGCCCTGGATGGTGCCGATGTTGATCGAGACGCGGCGCATCACATCGGCGGCGCCCGTGCCCAGCGACAGATCGGCGGCCGCCCGCACCTCCGGCTTGTCGAGCGTGGCGCGCACCGCCGCGGGCTCGTCGGGCGTCATCTTTTCGATCGCCAGCAGATCGGCGATCAGCGCTGCCGCCACCTTGTTGGCGCTGCCGCCGGTGTGGGGATAGGCGCTGTGGCCGCCCTTCACGGCGATGGTGAAGCGCAGCCACAGCATGCATTTCTCGCCGAACCGCACGGTGGCGAGCCCGCTCGGCTCGCTGTTCAGCACGCAATCGCCCGTCACGTCCCTGGCGCGGTTCTCCAGCAGCCAGTCGGCCCCCCATTTGCCGCCGGTCTCCTCGTCCGATACCACGGTGAGCGTGACGCGGCCTGGAAGCTCGGCGCGCAGGCGGTGGAGATAGGCGAACACGAACAGGAGCGCCGTGGTGCCGCATTTCATGTCGACGGTGCCGCGGCCGTGCAGGCGGCCGTCGGCGATGTCGCCCGACCAGGGATCGCGCCGCCAGGCGGCGCGGTCGCCGACCGGGAAGACGTCGAGATGGCCGTTCAGCACCAGATGGCGGCCGGGACCTCTGCCGCCCTCGAAGCAGGCAACGATGTTGGGATTGTCCGCCTTGGGCGCTTCGGTGCGATGGGCGATGCCTTCCTTGTCCAAAAAGGCACGGAAGAAGTCGGCCGCCTGGCGCGTGTCGCCCGGCGGATTGGCGGTGTCGATGCGGGCGAAGCGCTGCAGGAAGTCGACCTGCCGGCCGCGTTCGGAGTCGAGCAGGTGCAGCAGTTCGTCGTCGGTGGTCATGCGCGGGCGAAGCTCGGCGCAGGCGCCTCGTGCACGACCTTGCCGTCCCTGATCACGGCAAGGCAGGGCGCGCCGCCGATGGCATAGGCGATGCCGCGCGGATCGTCGGTGTCCCACACCGCGAGGTCGGCGGCGCGGCCGACGGCTAAAAGGCCGGCGCTCGCCTGCAGGCCGAGCGCGCGTGCGCCGTTCGCCGTAAAACCCCTCAGCGCCTCCTCGGGCGTCAGCCTGAACAAGAAACAGGCGAGATGCATCTGCGCCGCCGGCGAGACGGTGGGCGAGCTCACCGGGTTGGAATTGGTGGCGAGCGCCATCGGCACGCCAAGCTCGCGGAAGAGCTTTACCGGCGGCTTCTGCGTCTCGTTCAGGGAGAAGTGCGCACCGGCCAGCAGGGTCGCCACCGTGCCGGCCTCGGCCATGGCGCGCACCGTGGCCTCGGACGCGTATTCCAGATGATCGGCCGACAGGCCGCGATGGCGGGCGACCACGGCGCCGGCGCCGAAGTCGGTGTACTGGTCGGCGTGCAGTTTTACGCCCAGCCCATACGACGCGGCCGTGTCGAACAGCCGGTCCATTTGCGCGTGGTTGAAGCCGACCTTGTCACAGAAGCCGTCGACCTGGTCGACCAGGCCCTGGCGCACCGCCTCGGGCAGCACCTCTTCGCACATGAAGGTGACGTAGTCGTCGCGCCGGCCGGCGAACTCGGGCGCGAGACCGTGGGCGCCGAGATAGGTCGAGACCACCGTGACGGGAAGGTCGCGGCCGAGCTGGCGCGACACGCGCATCGAGCGCAGCTCGGTATCCCTGTCGAGGCCCGCGCCCGACTTGCTCTCGACCGTGGTGACGCCGTTGGCGATCAGGCGGCTCATGCGGGCGCGGCTCGCGGCGTAGAGCGCTTCCTCCGAGAGGAGCCGCGTGCGCTTCACCAGGTTGCCGACGCCGCCGCCCGCCGGCTCGAGATCCCAGCGCTGGCCGCCCTGCGACAGCACCTCGAAGTCTACAAGGCCTTCCTCGCCGTAGACGATGTGGGTGTGCGGATCGACCAGGCCCGGCGTGACGACCTTGCCCGCAAGGTCGCGGACCGTGGCCGCCGGCGGCGCCTGCGCAGCCGGGCCGATCCAGGCGATCTTTCCGTTCGCGATGCCGACCGCGCCGTCATGCACCAACCCGAAGGGACGATCGCCGGCCATGGTGGCGACAGCCGCATTGGCCAGGAGCAGGTCGAGCATGCATCACGCTAGCACGGCCTTGTTGGGCCTCGACAGGCGCAACACTGTCGTCAGCAGGCTGCGAGACCGACCCGATGCCTCGTCATCGGACTGGACGAGAAGGCCGCTCGGCTTTCCGGCGGTTCGTCAACATCTCGCCGGCGAAGCGGCCGGCCGGGCGTCGAGGTTGCAGAGATGGTGGTGTTCTACCCTTGTCCGCTCACTCTCATGCTCCTCTCCCCCCTTTGGGAGCATGAGGACTGAACACGCAGCAATCAGCGGCGAACGCGAAGAAAGGAGTGGTCTGTCAGGCGCCGCCGACCGCCAGCGCCGCCCGCATTGCGCGCGCGATGTCGGCCTTGCGGTAAGGCTTGCGCAGGACGCCGAAATCGACCGCCTTGCCGTCGCCGCCGTCGTCGACGACGTCGGAGAAGCCCGTCGTCAGCAGGACCGCGAGCTTCGGCCAGCGCTCGCGGGCCATCCTGGCCAAGCCCAGACCATCGGTCTCGCCCGGCATGACCATGTCGGATATCAGGAGGTCGAACTCCCCGGGGCGCTCTTCCAGGAGGGCCAACGCCGCGTCGCCGCTGTCGGTTTCGACGACGCGATAGCCCAGGGACTTGATCTGGGTGACCACTATCGCCCGCACGTCGGCGTTGTCCTCCACCACCAGCACACTTTCCGTGCCGCGCGGAAGGGCTGCCCCGGCCGGCGCCGGACGAGAGACGGGCCGCGCAGCGCGCGGCAGGAAGAGCTGCACGGTCGTTCCCCTGCCCTTGGCGCTCAGCAGCCGGATCGCGCCGCCCGACTGATGCACGAAGCCGTGGACCATGCTGAGGCCAAGGCCGGTGCCGTGGCCGGGGCCCTTGGTGGAGAAGAATGGCTCGAAGGCGCGCGCCTGCGTCGCCTCGTCCATGCCCCGGCCGGTGTCGATCATCTCGATCAGCACGTGGCCGCCGGCCGGCTGTTCGGCGATCCCGGCCGCGGCATTGCGCACGGCCAGCGTCAGCGTGCCACCATCGGGCATGGCGTCGCGCGCATTGTTGGCGAGGTTGACGATGGCGCTGTCGAGCTGCGCGGCATCGATCTCGACCGGCCACAGGCCCGGCGCGACCTCGACATCGAGCGTGATCTTCTCGCCGATGGCGCGCTTCAGGAGCCGCGCGACGTCGCCGATGCGCTGGCCGACATCGAGGTTCCTGGGGCTGAGCGGCTGGCGGCGCGAGAACGCCAGCAGGCTGCGCGTCAGCTCCGCGCCGCGCTGTGCGCCGGCGAGCGCGCCTTCGATCAGCTTGGGCGCTTCGGGATCGTCGAACCGGCAGTCGGCCAGCAGGTCGAGATTGCCGATGACGACCGCCAGGTAGTTGTTGAAATCGTGCGCCAACCCGCCGGTGAGCTGGCCGATCGCCTCCATGCGCTGAACCTCGCGCAGTCGCTGCTCGATCCGGACCCTTTCGGTGACGTCGACGCCCATCGACACCGTGCCGCCGCTCAGCGTGCGGTGGTCTGAGATGTGCAGGATCCTGCCGTCGGGCATCCGTCGTTCGGTGATCTCGCCGCTGGCGCGCTCGAACTTGGCCAGCCGTTCGGCGATGAATTCCGACGCCGTCCGGCCGGGCGGCACGGCGACCCGGCCGTGCTCGACGGCTGCCGCAAAATTCTCCTCGAACCTGTTGCCGATGATGAGCAAGTCCGAAGGTCCGAGATAGTGTCCGAGAACCCGGCGATTGAAGAGCACCAGCCGGCGATCGCGATCGAACAGCATGATGCCGTGATTCACGCTCTCCACGGCGTCGGAGAGATTGTCGCGCACGCGGGCCAGCTCGCGCTCGGCCTGCTTGCGCTGAGTGATGTCGATGACGAATCCTTCCATCGCCTCGACCTTGCCCGCGACGCGGATCGCATGGGCGCGATCCCATACCCAGCGGTACGATCCGTCGGCATGACGCACACGGTATTCGAGCTCGAACGGGCGATCGGCGGCGAAATCGCGCTGGACGGCCTGCCAGACCATCTCGCGGTCGTCGGGATGGATCAGCTCGTTGTAGGTCGTCGAACCGCCGACCAGGTCGTCCGGGGCGAAGCCCAGCAACGCCCGGCAGCCTTCGCTGACGAACTCCATGGTCCAGTCGCGGTCGTTGCGGCAGCGATAGACGATGCCGGGCACGTTGGCGAGCAGGGTGCGCTGGAAACGCTCGCTCTCCGCCAACGCCTCGGTGCGTTCGGCGATGCGCCGCTCCAGCGTCGCGTTCAGCTCCTTGAGCTGCTGCTCGGCTCGGCGGCGCTCCGTAATGTCGATGTAGATCGTTACCGAGCCGCCGCCCGGGATCGGATTACGGCGCAACTCTATGATGCGCCCGTTGGGTCGCGTGCGCTCGCTGACGACCGCCTGCTCGCCATGATAGGAGGCGATGCGCCGATCGGCCTCGGCTTCCGGATCGCACGATCCGAACTCCCCTGCCTTGGCCTGGGAGACCAGCAACTCGCGCAGCGTCGCGCCGCGCCGCGCCAGGGCCGGATCGACACCGATCAGGTCGGCGACACCATCATTCCAGGCGATCAGGCGGTTCTCCTTGTCGAGCACCACGATGCCGCCGTCCATGTTGGCGGTGACGGTCGACATCATCGCCGACTGGCGCTCCAGCTCGGCCTCGTGCGCCTTGGCATCGGTGATGTCGCGGTAGAGCGACAGACGAGCGCCATCGTCGAGCGCGCGGTGTCTGCATTCGACCCAGCGGCCAGTCTTGAGCTGGCGCTGGTACGTCAGGGCGCGTTGGTTGTCGATCATCCGCCGGAGGTCCTCGCCGCGTTGATGCGCCAGCGTCTCGGGATCACCCGGCCCGTATTCGCCGCGCCTGGCGAGATCGAGGGTCGATTCGAAGGTTGACGCGGCATCGCGCTGCGACGCACGATTGGGAATGCTCAGAATCTCGTAGATCTGGTCGTTGACGGCCAGGACGGCGTCGGACTTGTCGACCAACCGCACGCCGTCGGGCATCGCGCGCAGGATCGCCTGTAGGGCCAGACCCTGCAGCTCGACCTCGCGCTGCGCCTCAATCTGCTCGCTGACGTCACGGCCGGCGCCGCGATAGCCCAGGAACGTTCCGGCCGAATCGTGCCGCGGCTCGCCGCTGATCGAACACCAGCGCGTTTGCCCGGTCCGATTGCCAACACGAAAGACGAAGTCGCGGAACGGCTCACGGCGCACGATCACCGCCTCCAATGCGGCGAGGCGTGCGAGATTTTCAGGTTGCTGCACCACGCCGTCGCGGCGACGCATGCCGAGCCTGCCGTCGAGGACGATGCCCGCCCTCGTGACCGGCACCGAGAAGTAGGTGAAGCGGTCTTCGCTGTCGGTTTCCCAGAACCAGTCGGCGCTGATCCGGGCAAAGTCTGCAAACCGTGTTCCGTCGCTCATAGGTGCCTCAGGCGGCTCTTTGCACCGCTCGGCTCGACTTGCCCGCCCCTCCCTGTTCGTCGAACGCCTCGCGGATCGTCGTTGCAAGGTCGGTCATCCGGAATGGCTTGTTCAGCAGCCGCACCCCGGCATCGAGGCGGCCGTGATGGGTGATGACGTCCTCGCTGTAACCCGACATGAACAATACTCTCGTCTTGGGCCAGCGGCGCGCCACTTCGTCGGCCAACGCCTTGCCGTTGAGGGGCCCCGGCATGATGACATCGGTCAACAGCAGGTCGTAGGGCTGGTTGGCGGCCTCGAAAGCCGCCAAGGCGACCGCACCGTCGGGCGCCTGCGAAACGGCGTAGCCCAGGCGCTGGAGTTGGCGCACGACGCTGGCGCGAACCTGTGGGTCGTCCTCGGCCACCAGGATGCGCTCGCGGCCACCCGGCATCGGCTGTTGCTGGCAAACCGTGCCCTCCTCCTTCTCGCACAGGCTGCGCGGCAGATGGAGCTTGAACGTCGTTCCCCGGCCGACCTCGCTGTCGATCGTGATATGGCCGTTGGACTGCTTGATGAAGCCGTAGACCATGCTGAGGCCGAGGCCGGTGCCCTTGCCGACGCCCTTGGTGGTGAAGAACGGCTCGAACACCTTGGTCAGCGTCTCCGGCGGAATGCCGGTGCCGGTGTCGGTGATGGACAGCACCGCATAGTCGCCGGCAGCCACGTCGGGGCTGTGGGCGACGAAGCCCTCATCGAGCGTGACATTGGACGTCGCGATCCGGAGCTTGCCGCCGCCCGGCATCGCGTCGCGGGCGTTGATGCACAGATTGACCAGCGCGGTCTCGAGCTGCCCGCGATCGATGTTGACGGCCCACAAGCCGTCAGCGAGCGCGGACTCGATCTCGACCTGTTCGCCCAGCGCGCGGCGCAGCAGCTTGCCGGTGGTCGTCACCAGAGCGTTGATGTCGGTGCGCTTGGGGCTGAGCGGCTGCTTGCGCGAGAAGGCGAGCAATTGCCTGGTCAGGCCGGACGCCCGTTCGACCGCCTGGCCGATCTGGTCGAGACGGCCGGCGACGGCGGCGTCGAGATTCTCCTCCTCCTGCAGGGCATCGGCGTTGGCGAGAATCACCGTCAGGATGTTGTTGAAGTCGTGGGCGATGCCGCCGGTGAGCTGGCCGACCGCCTCCATCTTCTGCGACTGGCGCAGCTGCTCGGCGACCGCCAGACGGGCCTTCTCCGCGCGGTTGCGCTCGGTGACATTCTGGATGGTCGTGAGCAGGGCCGGCCTGCCGGCCAGCTCGATCTTGCTGGCGCTCAGCTCGAGGTCGATGACCGAGCCGTCGCGGGTGCGATGCCGCAATCCGGTGATGGTCCCGACGCCGACGCGAATCTGGTCCTGCTGGCGCAGTGCCGTCACCTTGGCGAGATCTTCCGGCGGATAGAAGTCGTCGCTGGTCATGGTGAGCGCCTCTTCGCGCGACCAGCCATACTGCGCGACGGCGGCGTCGTTGATCGCGAGGATGTCGCGGGACTGCCGGTCGATGACGACCATCGGATAGGCGTTGGCGTCGAACAGCATGCGGTAGCGATCCTGGGCGGCCGCCAGCTCGGTCTCGCGGCGCTTGCTTTCGGTGATGTCGACGCGGATCACGACGCGACCGCCGCCGGGCAGGTCGACCGTATAGAAGCGGCCGAAGTTGCCGTTGGCGCGGGCGGCCTCGAACATGCCGCCTTCGTCGAAGCGGGCGATGCGCTCGTCGAGCCAGGCGTCCCAATCCGTGTCGGGATACTGCAGGCGCACCGGACGCAGCGTGTCCTGGAGCAGCTCGCGCATCGTCTTGCCGTGCGGATCGCTGCTCCACTTCTGCGACAGCCGGGCCGCGCGATTGGCGTGGATCATCTTCTTGTCGCTGTCGAACTCGATGTATTCGACGGGCACCGCGTCGAGCGAGGCTACCAGGCGGGCCTGCATGGCCTCGGCCGCCTTGCGTCCGGCCGAGGCCTGGCGCGCGCGCCTGACAAGCAGCAGGCAGAACAGGCCGACCAACGTCGAGCCGATGGCCGCCGAGACGATGACCGCACGCCTCTCGTCGCTGCTCTCGCGATCGACCGTCGCCTGATCGAGGGTGGCGACCACCCGCATCGGCCAGCCCGCAATGGTGCGCGACCACGTGTTACTGTCCGCCGTGGCGGGACCAGCCGCGGGCCCCGACCATTTGAACCAGACCTTGTCGTCCTCGCCGATCAACTCGAGCCGGTCCTCCGGCCTGAAGCCGATATCGACCCAGATCCGCTCGAGTGCCGCGACGTCGATCAGCGCCAACAGAACGCCCATGAGCCGGCCGTCACCCTGGCGGACGGGATAGGATACCGGAATGACCTCCGCGCCCGTCCGGCGGCCACGCATCGGATGACCGATGTGGGCGTCGCTGGTCCAGCCATCGAGATGGATGCGGAAATAGTCGCGGTCCGAGCGGTTGCTCATGCTGGCCAACTCATTCGGCCGCAGGGCGCTCACGACAACGCGGCCCTCCGGATCGATGAAGAGCAGGTCGCGCAGCAGATGGATCGATACCTGCCCCTCGGCGATGAGCTCGACGAGCTCTTGCGGCCTCTTGGACTCGCGAATCTCGTCGTCGGCATAGCGCATGGTCTGCTGAATGCCGGCCATCATGGTGCCGAGCTGGTAGGTCACGGCCTGAACCAGCTGCTCGACGTGCTGCTCGCTGGACTTTCGCGCGGTCTGGTCGATCTGACGGACCACGAATGCGGTGAAGCCGGCAACCAGCAGCACGATGACGGTGCCGGCGAGGGCGATAAGCCTGCTCTCGCAACGGGCGAGCGTCACTCCGATCCACGACTTGGCGCCGACGAAGAGAGCGGCGGCGCGCAGTCCATCGCCATCGGCCGGCCGGGACATCGCAGTCAGGGTTTGCATGAGTGACATGATGACTTCGTGTGTTTGATCAGGATGGTGGGAAGGCAATCCGGAAGCGGGCGCCGCCTTCCGGTCGGTTCTCGGCGGTGATCCGGCCGCCCATGCGCTTGATGATGCCGTGGCTGATCGACAGCCCCAGCCCGGTGCCCTTGCCGGTCGGCTTGGTGGTGAAGAACGGCTCGAACAGGCGCGGCATGACCTCGTCGGGAATGCCCGGTCCATCGTCGTCCACGGTAAGCTCCATGCCGCCGCCTGCGACAGCGGCCGCCATGCGCACGGCGATGTGACCAAGCGTGGCGGTCTTCGGCCGGCCGGCGGCGTCGACCAGGGCGTCGCGCGCATTGAGGACGAGGTTGATCAGGACCTGCTGAAGCTGGTTCGCGTCGCCGAGCACCATCGGCCCCGCGGCCGGCAGGTCGAGCTGGAAGTCGATGCGGGTTGCCCTGAGCTGCTCGCGCAACAGGTCAGCGCCCTTGCGCACCGCCGCCACGAGGTCGAACGGCGCAGGATGGTCGGCCGGCTTGTGCGCCACGCTGCGCAGGGTGCGGACCAGCCCGGTGGCGCGCTCGACCTGCTTGCAGATCTTGTCGAGCTTGCTCCTGAAAAGGTCGACCATGTCGGCCGGCATCACCTCCGCTTCGGGCATGTCGAGCTCTTCGAGCAGGCCCTCGGTCGACATGCGGATCACGGCGAGCGGCTGGTTGAGCTCGTGCGCCATGCCGGTGGCCATGTCGCCGAGATGGGCGATGCGCGCCGAATCGAACAGGCGGACCTCGGCCTCGCGGCGCTCGGTGTCGTCGACGGCGATCAGCACGATGTAGCGCAGGCGGCCGGCTTCATCCTGAACGGGATCGGCAGTGACCTTCATGGCGCGCTTGGAGCCGTTGGGCTGGACCAGATTGCGCTCGTACTGGAGCGTCTTCAGGCGTTCCGGGCCGACCGCGGCCCGCCAACCTTCCAGCGCGGCAGTGACGCCCCTGAGCCCCAGCTCGGTGTGTGTCCGCCCGATCACCTCAGGCGCGGTCTTGCCGAAGTCGTCGAGCACGTGCTGGTTGGCGAGGATGACACGGCCGTCGCGGTCGAGCAGGACGATGCCGGCGCCGGTCGACTGGAATACCGAATTGAGGCGTTCCATCTCGGCGGCGAGCTGCTCCTCGCGCTGCTTCTCGTCGGTGATATTGACACGGACCACCACGCGACCACCGCCGGGCATGTCGCTGACGTAGGAGCGCCGCCACTGGCCGTCGGGGCGGTAGGATTCCGAAACGCCGCCGCGGTCGTAGTCGGCGATCGTCTGCTCGGTCCATGCTTTCCAGGCCGCGGCGTTGTCCGTCGTCGCGAAATGCGTGGCATAGCTTGCCATCACCTCGTCGACCGTCTTGCCGCGCGCCGCACCCGGCACGCGCCAGGGGCTTGCGTCGCGCGCCGCCTGGTTGGCCATGATCAGCCGCCGGTCGTGATCATACTCGACGAATTCCACCGGCACCGCATTGAGCGCCGCCGTCAGGCGCGCCCGCACGGAGTCCGCGTCATCGCGCTCGCGGGCGGCCTGGCGCGCGCGGTTGGCGAGCAGGAAGGCGAACAGCGCGACCATTGCCGCCCCCACGCCGGCCGAGCCGATGATGGCGCGCCGCGCCGAGGCGTTCTGGCTGTCGATCGACGCCTGGTCGAGCTTGGCGATGGCGCGCATCGGCCAGCCGGCGACGCGGCGCGACCATGACAGCTCGACGGCATTCTCGACGACCGGGCGGTGCGGCCATTCCAGCCACTCCTCGCCATCCTCACCGATCAGCACGATGGTGTCGGCGGGTGTGAGGCCGATATCCTTCCAGACGCGCTCAAGGCCCTTGATGTCGATCATCGCCACCAGCACGCCGATCAGCTCGCCATTCGGCTTGCGCACGGCGCGCGATACGGGGAAGAGCTCGGACCCGGTCAGGCGGCCATGGATCGGCCGGTTGAGGCGGGTCGCGAGGCTGTGGCTCTCGAGATGGACGCGGAAGTAATCGCGATCGGACAGGTCGCGATTCGCCAGTGCCTCGGCGTTGGTCATGGCCGTCACCACCTGGCCCTCGGGGTCGAGGAAGAGGAAGTCGGCCAGCAGATTGGTCGCCACCTGATGCTGGGAATTGAGCTGGACGCCACGGATGTTGCTGTGCGCCTTCACGCCGTCGCTCGCCTGGTCCATGACGTTTTCGACCATGAACAGCGTCGTGCCGAGCTGGTAAGTGACGGCCCGGGTGAGCTGCTCGACATGAGCCTGGCCCGAAGTGCGCGACGAATCGTCGAGCTCGCGCAGCATCAGGTTGGTGAAGGCCACGATGAACAACACGATGACCACGCCGACCAGGCCGATGACCCGACCCTCGCGGCGGGTGGCCGGCAGGATCGTACCGACGATCGATCGTGGGATGGCGGCTACAGTCGACCCGATCCGGCTCATGAGGTTGAGAAGCCGGGAACCGGCTGAGGGCAGCGTTTCCGCAAAGGCGTGATGGTGGGCCATGCTGGGCTCGGGTGTACCGCCGGGGGGCCGCCGGGAACATTCGGCTGGACGGCCATTAGCAGGGCGATTTCGGCCTAGGCCGAAGGGTCTAGCAAAGGCTTTGACAGATTGGTCTGCGGACCGTTGGGCGGTGGGCCGAGAGTTCGGATGAATTTGGAGAGTTGCGCCCTATCCGAATTCGACACCGGCAAAAGCGCGATTTTCTGGCCATTTTTGGACTGCCGGGCATTTCGGTTAGTTCCGATGGCCATTTTCCTTCAGGAGAGGTTTCGTTCGGCATTCCCGGCAGATGCCCGCCCTCCCGGCCTGGTCTGCCATCGACCTCGCGCACCGTGGCCTTGCCGAACGGATCCGCCGGCCGGCTGGTGTGGATCGGATGGACGATGCAAAGAGCGACAGACGCCGGACTCTATCCAAAACCATCGTGCTTGTCAATAACTACAGTTAGTATCGGCCGGTCGCAGCGCGCCCGCTGGCGATGGCGCGTTTCGCTATTGCGACTTTTGAGGCTCCAGGAGGGGCCACCCCTGGGGGGCCGCCGCTGCCGTCATACCATGGCCTGTGCGGGCCAACCCACGTGCTGGCAGTGCCGTCATTGGCCGCCGCCGCCGTAACTGTCACCCCGAGCGCAGCGAGGGGCCTTTGAGGCCGCAGGAAAGGTCCCTCGCTGCGCTCGGGATGACAGGGAACTGGTTTCGACCCGAAACACATTCGGCCCGGCTGGAGCCAGCCGGGCCGAATGTAGAAGACAAACCAGTGAGTTAGTTGGGGCGCGCGTCAGGCGGCGGCAAAGTCGCAGGTCGGCTCGGCCAGCCGGGCGGCGGCCGCAGCCGGGCCGAGCTGGCGGTACAGGGCGCCGAGCGAGAACGGCTTGTGGACGATGACCACGCCGGCCGCCTGCAGATCGGGGGTGAGATCACTTTCCTCGAAATGGCCGGTCATCATGATGAGCGAGTGCGGCCGGCACGGCCGGCCGAGCGCGGCCTGCAGCAGATCGATGCCGCTGCCATCCGGCATGCACCCATCGGTGATGAGGATGTCGATCGGCACGGCGTCGTCGGCCATGATCTGCATGGCCTCGGTGAACGACGAGGCGGTGACGACGGCCTCGCCGCGCCGGCGGAGATAGGCCGCCACCTCGGAAAGGATTTCCGGCTCGTCGTCGACGACCAGGAGGTTGCGTGATGGCTTGCTTGTCATGGGCTTGTTCCTTTCGAACGGCTCGAGATGTTGGATACGGCCTCAACCCGTCGCGGATTGCGGTGCGGAGGCGTTACGGACACTACTGATGAAGCGGTCGAGCAGGCGCAGCGGCACGGGCTTCTCGACGATCGAGAAGGTCGGCTTCTCGCCGCCGATGCTCTTGAGCTGGCTGCCCAGCCGCAGGAGGTCGTCGTTGCCGGACATCAGCAGCCAGAGCGTGCCGGGAAAGCGCTCGGCGGTGCTCATGCAGAAATTGACGCCGTCGCCATCCGGAAGATTGATGTCGGAGAACACGGCGTCCGGCGTCATCGTCTCGAGCGCAGCGGCTGCCTCGGCAAGGCTGCCGCAGCCGACGGGCTGATGGCGGCGACGGATGAGAAACTCCACGATCTCGGTGCGGAGATCTTCTTCATCTTCGATGACCAGGATTTGCGCAGGCATGGTTGGGGCTTTCGGTTGGGAAATCTGACCTACAGGGTGCTGGATATCTGGATCACCGCGGGCGCGATGATCACGGCGAACAGGATGGGCAGAAAGAAGATGATCAGCGGCACGGTGAGCTTTGGCGGCAGGGTCGCCGCCTTCTTCTCCGCTTCGTGCATGCGGGCCTGGCGGTTCTCCTGCGCCAGCACGCGAAGGGCGGGACCGAGCGCCGTGCCGAACTTCTCGGCCTGGATGAGGGTGGTGACCACGGCGCGCACGCTCTCCAGACCGGTGCGCATGGCGAGGTTCTCGTAGGCCTTGCGTCGCTCCGGCAGATAAGAAAGCTCGGCAGTGGTGAGGCCGAGCTCGTCGGCCAGGACGGCGGATTGCACCCCGATCTCCCGCGACACTTTCTGGAAGGCGCGCTCGATTCCCATGCCTGCCTCGACGCAGATCAGCACGAGATCGAGCGCATCGGGCCAGGTGTGGCGGACCGCCTTCTGTCGCTTGGCGATCCGGTTGTGGACGTACAGCGCCGGTATGAAATAGCCGAGCAGCGAAGCCGCCGTGACCATCGCGAGCTTGAAGAAGACCGGATAGTCAAGCGGCAGGATCACGAAGACATAGATCGCGGCGAGGGCAAAGATGGCCGGCGCCGCGAGCAGCCGGATGGCGAGGAACGTCACGACCGGACCCTGCCCGCGGTAGCCCGCCATGCGCAACTTGCGCACCACCTCGCCATCCTCCGCCTGATCGGCGAGGTTCATCCAGTCGACGATGTCCTTGAAGATCTGCTTGGGCCTGGTGGTCAGCCGCGTGTCGCCCTGCGCCCCTGCCGGGCCGCGGTTCCGGGCTGAGTCATTGGCGATGCGGTGAAGGCGGTCGCGATAGGGATTGGGCGCGAGGTACGGCCAGCAGAGCACGACGAACATGCCGAACACCGCGACGGCGCCCATCGACGCGGCGATGATGTCGGCATTCTTGGCAAGGGCGGTGAGGAACATCGGCTACTCCTAGAAGTCGAAGCGGACCATCTGCCGCATCACGAAGACGCCGGTCGCCATCCACAGGGCGCAGGCCGTGAGGATGACGTTGCCGATCAGTGTCGTGAACAGCAGGCCGACATAGTCAGGGCTGGTGAAATAGAGGACGCCGCCGACGATGATCGGCAACGAGCCGATGATGCCGCCCGACGCCTTGGCCTCGGCGCTCATCGCCGAGATCTTGCCCACCATCTTCTTGCGCTCGCGCAGGACCGAGGACAGGTTCGCCAGCGCTTCCGACAGGTTGCCGCCGGTGCGGCTCTGAACGGCAATGACGATGGCGAAGAAGCTGGCCTCGGGAATGGGAATCCGCTCGGGCAGGCGCTGGACGGCATCGCCGAGCGGCAGACCGAGCGCCTGGTCCTCGACCAGCGTCTTGAACTCGCCCTTGACCGGCTCGGACGCCTCGTTCGCGACGATCTTCAGGCAGTCGGCCAGCGGCACGCCCGACTTGATGCCGCGCACGATGACGTCGATGGCGTCGGGAAACAGGCCGCGGAAGCGCTCGAGCCGGCGGCGGCGACAGAAGCCGACATAGAGATGCGGCAGCAGCAGGCCGCCGACCATGGCCAGCACCGCCGCCGCCACGGGCCCGACGATGCCCAGCCAAGCCAGGAACAGCACGCCGCCCACGCTGGTCGAGATCAGGTAGTATTTCCTCGGCGTCCAGTCGAGGTTTGCCTGGCGCAGCCGTATGGCGAGCGACGGCTTGTACTTCCGGCGCTCGCTGCCCTTTTGCCGCTCGTCGGCCTCCCGCAGGGTGGACTCCACGGAACACTTGCGTGCCTTCTCAGCCGTGCCCTCGGCCACGCGCACCGTCGCGACGCGCGCCGCCGCGATCGCCTCGACCCGGCGATCGAGCGGCGAACCGCCGGCAAGGCGCGGCTGGAACAGCGCGAACAGCACGCCGCCGACGCTGGTCGCGGCCAGCATAAACGCGGCAATGGGGAGCAGCAGGGACGAGGTCATCGCCGCGCCATCAGTTGAAGGCTGGCGCCATATCGGCGGCGCCGAGGGCGGCGGCGAGTTTCTTCTCCTCGCCGAAGTAGCGGGCGCGATCCCAGCAGCGCGGATGGCCGATGCCGGTCGGGCGGTGCAGGCCGATGATCTTGCCGCCCTCGTCCTCGCCCTGGATGTCGTAGACGAAGAGGTCCTGCGTGATCGGCACATCGCCTTCCATGCCGAGGATCTCGGTGATGTGGGTGATGCGGCGCGATCCATCGCGCAGGCGCTGCGTCTGGACGATGACGTCGACCGACGAGCAGATCATCTCGCGGATCACTTTGGACGGCAGTGCATAGCCGCCCGTCAGGATCATCGATTCGATGCGGGCCATCGCCTCGCGCGGCGAGTTGGCATGCAGCGTGCCCATCGAGCCGTCATGGCCGGTGTTCATCGCCTGCAACAGATCGAAGGCTTCCGCGCCGCGCACCTCGCCGACGACGATGCGGTCGGGCCGCATGCGCAGGCAGTTGCGCACGAGGTCACGCATCGTCACCTGGCCGACGCCTTCGAGATTGGCCGGGCGGGTCTCCAGGCGGACGACGTGCGGCTGCTGCAGCTGCAGCTCGGCGGTGTCCTCGCAGGTGACGATGCGCTCGCCCGGCTCGATGAAGCTCGTCAGGCAGTTGAGCAGCGTGGTCTTGCCCGACCCGGTGCCGCCCGAGATCACGACGTTGCAGCGGATCCGGCCGATGATCTTGAGGAGCTGCGCGCCTTCCGGCGAGATCGCGCCGAACTGGGTGAGCTGGTCGAGGGTGAGCTTGTCGCGCTTGAACTTCCGGATGGTGAGCGTCGCGCCGTCGATCGCCAGCGGCGGGGCGATCACGTTGACGCGCGAGCCGTCCGGCAGGCGGGCGTCGCAGATCGGCGAGGACTCGTCGACGCGGCGGCCGACCTGGCTGACGATGCGCTGGCAGACGTTGAGAAGCTGGTTGTTGTCGCGGAACCGGATATCGGTCTGCTGAACCTTGCCGTGGATTTCGATGAAGATCGGGTTGCTGCCGTTGACCATGATGTCGGCGATGTCGTCGTTGGCGAGCAGCGGCTGCAGCGGACCGTAGCCCAGCACGTCGTTGCAGATGTCCTCGAGCAGCTCTTCCTGCTCGGCGGTCGATATGACGGCCTTCTTGGCGGCGACGACTTCGTTCACGACATCGCGGATCTCGAGCCGCGCCTGGTCGTGGTCCATCTTGGTGAGCTGGGAGACGTCGATGATCTCGACCAGGAAGCCGAAGATCCGCCGCTTCAGGTCATGGTATTCGTCGGTCTTCTGGCCGTCGCGCGGCTTCAGCGTCGATGGGACGGCACGCAGAGGTGTGACGTTGGACGGCGGCGTTTTCGGCGACTGCGTCGAGTTCGAGGCGACTCTCTTCACCTCGAGCAGCAGCTCCTCAACCTGGCTTCGTTTACCGAACATCGTCCTGCACTCCGACCGAAATGACCGCACCGAATATCCGCCATCGATGCGGTCCCGGCCATTCGACCGGACGATCTAGGGCTTCGATGGGCACTTAGGCGGAGTGGTCTAGACCGCGATGGGCGGGCCGCTAGGGAAAGCAGCTGCTCGCCGAAAGCGGCACGGATTGCCGAAACAATCCGACATCGAGAGTAAAGGTGGCCACGGCATCCACCTTATTGCCGCAGGCGGCAGCGCCGGACGTGAAGACCGGCGTGATCAGGGCCCCCGAGTAGCGGGAATTCGCATAGGCGACGGTCGCGCTCGGGCTGTCGCAGACCGTCGGCATGGCCGAAGCGCAGCGGGCCGCGGCCTCCACGGCGTAGTGCATGTTGCCGATCGACAGCAGCATGAGGGACAGGCTCACGATGCCGGCCAGAAGCATGATGGCGGCCGGCGCCACCATGGCGAACTCCACCGCCGCGGCGCCGCGATCGTCGCGCCAAAGCCCCATGAGCTTGCTGCACGGAGCCTTCATAGCATGCGCACCATCGCCGTCTTGGTGATCGGAGTGGGGAACAGGCTGGCGACCGATAGCCCCGTGAAGATGGGCGCATAGCTGAAGGTCACGGCGACCTGGACGTAGTCCGCCGGCTGCAACGCCGGCGTGCCCGCCGCCGAGCAGTTGGCAGGTTTGCTGGACACGTTGGCCACGTACTGGAGGCTGTTCGACGAATTGACGCAGTAATAGCCTTCACTGACCGCACCGCCGCTCAGCGTGACCGCGGTTCCGAGCGACGTGCTCTGGATCGCCGCGGTCACCGCGGCGGTCAATCCCGGGCAATTGACCGTCGCCGGAAGGTGGTTGGCATCGCAGGCTTTCAGCGCGCTCATCGCGCCGACCAGGGCGGCGTTCTCGACGTTCATGCGCTTGTAGAGATAGATGCCGATATCGGCGACATTCACCACCGCAAGACACAGGAACCCGCCGATCAGGGCGAATTCGACGCCGGCGACGCCCCGGCAGTCCCTGCGCCAGGCCCCGAGCGTCGCGTGTATCGCTTTCCGCTTGAACATGCGACGTCCGGTCAATTGACGAGCTGGCCGCGGCCAGGAACCGAGCCCATCGGCATGGTGAGCCCGGCAGCGGCACAGCCGCCTTTCGGCAGGATGTTTGCGGAGCCCCTTATGAGGATGTTGTCGACGACCAACACGAAGCAGTTCGCGCCGTAGCTCGATTTGTTCACCGCGCCGTTCAACGTGACGCGGGCGTGCGGCAGGTAGACCAGGCCGGTGATGTTCCATCGCGGGCTGGAACCGGCGGCGGAAATGTTGACGCCAGTGGTCAGCTTGGGATCCTGGTACATCATCACGCCGGACCACGGTCCGGTGGTGGGCGCGGCGATATCGATCGTGCCGCTGCCCGTCGGAGCATGGATGTAGCTTCCGCCATTGGTGCCCGTGAACACCAGAGTAAGGGCAGAGCCGCTCGCCGTCCGGATCGTGTAGCCGTTGGTGTTGAGCCGTCCATTGGCGATGATGAGGACGGCACCCGACGGGGCATTGACCGTGACGTTGCCGGTCAACCGCAGATCGCCGCAGACCACGACGTTGCCGCTGAGGTTGCGGATTCCCGACCAGCTGACGACCGATCCCCAGGGCAGCTGCGGGTAGCTGCCGCAGCTGTAGCTGGGGATATTGGCAGCGAGACCGGCATAAGGATCGGCCGAGGCCGGCAGGCCGGAATTCTGCACGTTGCCGCAGCCCGACACCGTGCCGACGGCATCGCCATAGTCTGCGCCGAGATCGTGACCGTTGCAGTTGGCGTTGGTGTTCGACTTGATGCTGCAACCTGCCAGGTCGGCGCTGGGGCTGCCGCTGGTCCTGATGGCCGTGGCCGTTCCGCTGCTGGCCAGGGCCAGCAGGCAATAGGGACGCTGGATGGTGCCCGGCTTGGCGACCGCCGTGGCGACAAGGTCCTTCTTGCCGCCACCGCTTCCGGCAAAGCCGATGACCGGCGCGAGGTAGAGCGGCACCGATTTCGTGATGGTCGCGCGGTAGCAAGTCGCTTCACCCGTGGGACAGGTGACGCCTTGGACGACCGTCACGGCGACATCGTTGACGCCGTTGACCAGCCCGAACTGCGCGGCGACCGCCGTTCCTTCGACGTCGAAATTGGTGCCAGCGTTGGACGCGGCCGCCAGAACCGCCGCATCGGCGGCGTTCTGCATGCCGCGCTGCACCAGGTACCAGTTGGAGATCTCGAAGCCGACGCCAAGGCCGCCGATCAGCATCGGCATCGACAGCGCGAACATGACCGAAGTGCTGCCGCGGCGATCGCACCGGAACCGACGCAACAGCGCCACCGCCCGTCTTGCCGCGATCTCATGGTACCTGCGCATGATGATCAGCCGCCCCACAGGCGCTTGATCGCGAACCGGCGGGCACGCTCGTCACGACCGGTCGTGCGACCCGATATCTTCTGTGCGATATGCGCGAACTGCCGCGTCGCGGGCGAACGGGGCGCCGCGTCCACGATCATCCGCCCGGCATTTGCCGCGGTGCTGAACGTCGACGGCTCGAAGGCAACGCAGGCGACCGGCTCCAGGTCGAGCGCCTTGGCAAACTGGGCAGGCTTGATCTCCGCCCGCTTCGGCACGCCGACCTGGTTGAGAACGAGCCTCGGCGGCACGTCGTTGGGGCGGGCCTTGCGCAGGGTCTCGATGAGGTTCTTGGCATTGCGCAGCCCGACCAGGTCCGGCACCACGGTGATGATGATTTCATCGGCCGCAAGGAGCGTCTTCCTGGCCCACGCCGTCCACACGTGCGGGACATCCAGCACGACGAAGGGCACCGTCGAGCGGGCAAGATCGAGCACGCGCTCGAAGGCGGACTCGGAGAGGTCGTAGCAGGCCTCCAGATGGGCCGGCGCCGTCAGGAGGCTGAGATGGTCACCGCAACGGCTCAGCAGGCGTTCGAACAGGCCGTCGTCGAGGCGATTGGCATCCTTGAGCGCCTCGGCGATGCCCTGGCTGCGATCGAGGTTGAAGCCGAGGCTCGCGCTGCCGAACGGCAGGTCGAGGTCGGCGAGGATGACGTTCGACTCGTAAGTCCGCGCCAGGCTCGCCGCGACGTTCTGAGCGATGCTCGACGAGCCGGCGCCGCCCTGCGCGCCGACGAAGGCAAAGCTGCGGCCGAGCTTGGCCGCTCCCGCCGTTTGATAGAGAGCGGAAATGGCGGAGACGATCTTCATCGGCCCGACCGGGGCCACGAGATACTCGCTGAGGCCGCGTGCCAGCAGCCCGCGAAACAGGTCGATGTCGTTGGAATGACCGATCACCACCACTTTCGTGGCCGTGCCGCAGACTTCCGCCAGATCGTCGAGTTGCATGTATAGCCGGTCAGCCGCGGCCTGGCTTTCGAACAGGATGAGATCGGGCGTCGCGGTCCGACGGTAAAGCTCCAGCGCGGCATCGATGCCTCCGGGGTGCACCGTCGCGTGGGTGCAGGACATCCGCCGGTCGGCGACGGCCGATTGCATCGCCGACGTCATTTCAGACGTCTCACAGAAGGCATGGAGCGTGATCGCGGGAACCCGCAGCGCCTCCACGACAGGCCCCGAAACAGCAGGCCCGGTCGGGATGTCGGCGGGTGCGGGCATCGATTTCGGCATTGCTGCTTGCGCCATGGGGACCTGGCCTACGGTGACTTGGAAGTGGCTGTGCTGCCGCCGCCGCGGAGAATGACGACGGGCTCGCTGGCCGGCTGAGCCGCGACCTTCAGGGGCACGGGCTTCGGGAGCGGGGGCGCCACCTCGGCATGGTCGGCCGCCGAACGCAGCGCCAGCGAAATCGTCCCCGACGCTTCGGCGGCGACCAGCAGTTCGGCCTGCCGCGGATCGAGCTCGAGTGTCACCGTCTTGCCGATGGCCGCGGATTTCGCCTTGGTCTTGTCGTCCTTGTTGGTCTCGTTCAGCGTCTGGTCGACCGCAACCACGACGATGTTCGTGAGGATCGTGCGGGTCGTGTAGTCCTTCTGGCCTTCGGGCTTGTCGGCGCTCTCGAGTGTGTGGAGCACGTCGACCCGGTCATTGGGCAGTATGAGGCCGCCGGCGGTCTTCTCCGCCGTTATGCGCACGGCCACGGCGCGTTTGCCCGCAGGCAGCATCGAGGAGAGCAGGCCGGCGCTGACGGGACCGAGCTTGTCGTCACGGATCGGCTCGCCGGCGATCATCTTGCTGCGCACGACCGCGCCTACCATGCTCGCCAGCGCGTCAGGGCGGGTCGAGCGACTGACATAGGCGGAAAGCACTGCGCTTTCCGGCCAGGACTGCCACCGCATGCTTTCCTTGGTGAGGACCTGGCCGGGCGCGAGGTCGGCGGTGGCGACCAGGACCTCACGGGTCGCCGGAGGCGGCGCCTCTTGCACGGTGACCGGAGCCTGCGGCTCGGCGCGCATCGCGAAGGCGATCCAGGCGGCGCCACCGCCGGCAACCAACGCCACGACAAGGATGATGATGCGGAACATGCGGGTGAACTCCGGAGGAACGGCGCCGGCCTAAAGGGCGAACCAGCGCGTCTGCGGGAAGACGATCAGGGCGGCGAGCGTGATGGCGACGCCGTAGGGCACGCCGCTCTTGTCCGATTGAAGCCGAGCGATCCACGGCCTGTTGCCGAGAAACGCCGGCAGACCGACCAAGCGAAGCTGCAGGATCGCGAGGGTCAATGCGCCGCCGAACAGGCCGATGTAGACGAGGAAGGTCGGAGCCTGGTCGACGCCCAGCCACAGCGCCGTGACGGCCAGCAGCTTGCCGTCGCCGCCGCCCATCCAGCCAAATGCGAACATGACGAAGCTCGCGACGAGCAGCCCGCCGGCAAGCGCTGCGCTCCAGGCGACCTCCTCGACCGTGAGGCTGGCGAACGGCGCCAGCGCCGCGTAGGCGGCCAGCAGGCCGAGGCAAAGGCCGTTTCGGATCCGCATGGTCGTGAGGTCCATCAGACCCGCATAGACCATGGCAAAGGCGAAGATGGGCGTTGCCACTTGAGGTGCAAGAGATGTGAGCATCATCGTCCTCACCCGAAAGCTCAGGGCACCGGGGCCCTGAGCTTTAGCCGGTGAAATCCCCGACCTAGAGCTTGTTGCTGATGTTGGTGAATGTGTTGGTCAGCTTGGTGCCGACCGTGGTGACGGCGGTGACGACGACAACCGCGATCAGGCCGGCGATCAGGCCGTATTCGATGGCGGTAGCGCCGGAGTCGTCGCGGATGAAGCGAGAGAAGATGGCAGACATGTGATGGTCCCTTCCGAGTGTGAACGTTCCGATTGACCGGGCCGCTGGGCCCTCGCGCTGCTGTCCGGCGCTGGGGTGCATATTCGTCGAAGCGGGAATTTCAACAATTCAACCTGACGACCTAGGTCGGCATCGTGACGAGTTAGACCAGGCGGCCTAGACAGGCGTGCCGGTAGGGTGCGTCCCCGTCGCTTTTCGATCTGATCTGGGATATCGTGTGAGTTGCCCCGAGCGTGGAATTTTCGATCGACGGACTACGCTGTAAATGAAGGCATCAAAGAAAGTTGCTCTGATCGCGGACGACGATGAATTCTTCCGTATGGCGCTCGCGACGATTCTGACGAGCAAGCTCAAGTTCGCGGAGGTGGTCCAGGCGGCTTCACTCGACGAAGCCGTCGAGAAACTGTCGGCTCGAAGCGACATTTCGTTGGCCCTGTTCGATCTTGCGATGCCCGGCATGGAAAGCCCGGCCAATCTGCGGGCCGTCCGGGACTGTCTCGAAACGCTGCGGGTGGCGGTGGTGTCGAGCTCGAAGAACCGGCAGGACATCCTGTCGGCGCTCGAGGCCGGCGTGCACGGCTACGTACCCAAGGGCCTCGGCGTGGCAGATCTCGCCCATGCCCTGCAGCTCATCGTCGACGGCGTGATCTACGTCCCCCCTTCGATCGCCGACCTGCCGGCGCAGGAGCAGCCCGCTCAGTCACGCGAGGCGGCGGCGGCGCCGCCGAAGGCGGCACTGGCGGCGCTGACGCCGCGCCAGCGCGGCGTCCTGGCGCTCCTGGTGCAGGGTAAATCCAACAAGGCGATCGCCCGCGACCTCGATCTCGGCGAGGGAACGGTGAAGGTCCACATGGCCGCGCTGTTCCGCAGCCTGGGGGTGCGGACCAGGACCGCGGCCGCGGTGGCGGGTGGCCGGCTTCTCCAGCCGGAATCATGAGCACGGCCGCAGGGTGCAGCCATGCCGGCCCGAATCCTCGTCGTCGATGATCAGGAGGCCGTCCGGGACTTCACGCGGAAGATCCTGGTCCGGGCCGGATACGAGGTAGCTCTTGCCGGCAATGGCGCCGAGGCCCTTGCCGCGCTGGGCGAGGCCGACTTCGACCTCGTCCTGATGGATGTCCATATGCCCGTCATGTCGGGCGAGGCGGCGACGCGGCAGATCCGGGCGCTTGAGGGGCCACGATCGACAATCCCCATCATTGCCTTCTCTGGCGATGAGCAATCGCTGGTGGCGGCCGGCGTGAACGACCATATCGACAAGCCGTTCACCAGGGCGGAGCTCCTGGCAAAAGTCGATGCTTGGCTGCCCTGCGAGGCAGACCCTCCGTCACCGGCCGATCCGCCTGACCGGCGGCCGGGCGGAACGGCCTTCCAGGAAGTGTGCGACCTGATGGGCCGGCCGTGGGCCTTGCGCGGCCTCGCGAAGCTTCAGGCGCAAATCGACGAGGCGTTTGCCGAGCCGGGAAGCCCGCGGGACGCCGGCCAGCTCGCCGGCCAGGCGCACGCGTTGGTGTCGCTCTCGGCAGTTCTCGGCTTCTCGACGCTGTCGGAACAATGCAGCGGCCTGGAAGAAGCGTGCCGCAGCGGGCACGGCGTGCAGCCGGCGTTCGAGCGCGCCAAGGCCACGGCGTTGGAGGTCCGCGCGGCCGCCGTCGACCTGATCGCCGATCTGAAGATTGACGCCTCCTAAAGCACAATCCGCCCAGCTGGAATCAGCTGGGCGGATTGTGCCCTTTGAAACAAGCATCACCAAGAAGCAAGGACTAGCCCGTTCGGCCTATCGCCTGCTGCGCCGCGCTAGGCCTTCAGTCTGAATTGTTCGGACGTCGCGCAGGGGCGATATACGGCGCGGTACCGACTAGCCCCATCCACCTGACCACTGCGGATCACCACCATGACTGCCACTCTCTTTCGCTTCGTCACCGACGATTCAGGCGCCACGGCCCTCGAATACGGCCTCATCGCCGGTCTGATCGCGGCCATCATGGTCACCTCCATCACCACGGTCGGCGGCAAGCTGAACAACAGCTTCATCAACGTCTCGAACAGGCTCTAGCGGGAGGGGGCGGCGGCAGCCCGCGCACGAGGATGATGATGACTTCGTCTTCAGCATTCTTGTCGGGGGCTGCCGCTTGCCGCCGTGACCCGCTGATCGACAAGCTGGCGGTGCCGTGGCGGATCTCATGGCCGCTGATCGTCGGCCTGAGCCTGTTCGTCCTGCTCCTCAACGCCACCGGCCTGCCCTTGCTGGCCGACCCGGACAGCCGCTGGCACGTCGCCATCGGCAAATGGATCCTCGAGAACGGCGCGGTGCCGCGAGTCGACAGCCATTCGCACACGTTCACCGGCCAGCCGTGGATCGCCAAGGAGTGGCTGTCGCAGATCCTGCTGACGCTGGCCGAGCGGGCGGGCGGATGGGGCGGCGTCGCCGCGCTGTGCGCGGCCTCGATCGGCGCCACCTTCGCCCTGTTCCTGCGCCTGCTGCTGCGCGACCTTCGGCCACTGCCGGCGCTGCTGTTCACCGTCGCCGCGATCGTCCTGACGGGACCGCACTTCCTGGCGCGCCCGCACGTTCTTGCCTTCCCCTTCATGTTGCTGTGGGTCGCGGGCCTGGTGCGCGCCGTCGAGCAAGGACGCGCGCCGAGGCCATTGCTGCTGCTGGCGATGCTGTTGTGGGCAAACCTGCATGGCGGCTTCACGCTCGGCCTGATGCTGTGCGGTTTCTTCGCCCTGGAAGCCATCGTGACGGCAAGCGACGCCGCCCAGCGCAAATTCCTGTTCGTCGAATGGCTGAAGTTCGGCGTGGCGGCCGTGCTGGTCGCCTGCATCACGCCCTACGGCCCGGAATCGATGCTCGTGACCTTCCGCATCTTCGGCCTCGGCGAAGCGCTCGGCCTGATCAAGGAATGGCAGTCGCCTGACTTCCAGAACCTGCCGATGCAAGAGCTGATGCTGCTGGCGGCGATCTTCGGCGCCCTGGCCTGCGGCCTCAAGCTGCCGGTCCTGCGCCTGGTGCTGGTGCTCGGCTTCCTGCACCTCTTTCTGAAGCATGCGCGGAACATCGAGCTGCTGGCCTTGCTGGCGCCGCTGGCCGTGGCGCCGATCCTGGCGCGGCAGTGGCCGTCACTGCGGCCGGACGGCGGCGCGTTTCTCGCCCTGCCGGCGGGCCGGTCCAGCACCACGCTCGGGCTTGCGTTCGCCGCCCTGTTCGCCGCGTGCATGATCAAGCTTGCCGACATCCAGCCGCCGACCGACACGACGCCCGTCGCCGCGCTCGAATTCGCCCAGCGCGAGAAGCTCCACGGCCCGGTGTTCAACGACTACGACTTCGGCGGATTCCTGATCCATGCCGGGGTCCCGACCTTCGTCGACGGGCGCGGCGAGCTGTTCGGCGGCGATTTCATCAAGCGTTATGCCGACGCCGTCAAGCTCCGCGGCGACGATCCGCTCGGGCTCATGCTCGATCGCCACGGCATCGAATGGACGCTTCTGCACAACGACCAGGCGGCCAACAAGCTGCTGGAGCTGCTCCCCGGCTGGCACCGTGCCTACCGCGACGAGACGGCGACCATCTTCGTGCGGACACCGAACCAAGCCATCAGCCGCTAGTGGCTCGTCACAGGGAATTTGACGGGTCGGACCTTGAGCCAGGCCAGGCGGTCGCTGCCGGACCGATGACAGCACTGCCAGCAGTCGGGTTGGGCCGCACAAGCCTTGGTATGGCGG
>WHTW01000107.1 GCA_009377525.1 Rhodospirillales bacterium | reverse complement strand
GAAGTGAAATGGGTGCTCCCGATCTTTTAGCCTTCGCCGGCGCCGTCGCCGCGGGTGATATCGAGGTCGTCGATCTCACCCACACGCTGACGCCGGAATTCCCTACTATCGTCATGCCGCCTGAGCTCGGCCAGTGTGCACCGTTCCGCATGGAGGAGGTCTCGCGCTACGACGAGCGCGGATCGGCCTGGTACTGGAACAACATCTCGATGGGCGAGCATACCGGCACGCATTTCGATGCGCCTGTCCATTGGATCTCGGGCAAGGACCTTGCCAACAATTCCGTCGACACCATTCCGGCGGCGAACTTCATCGCGCCGGCCGCGGTGATCGACATCTCCAAGCAGTCCGCCGCCAATCCGGACTACGAGCTGACCGTCGCCGATGTGACAGCGTGGGAAGAGCAGCACGGCCGCATTCCGGCGCGCAGCTGGGTGCTGCTCCGCACCGACTGGTCCAAACGCAGCGGCCGCGACTACGTCAACATGCGCGAGGACGGCCAGCACACGCCGGGCCCCTGTCCCGAGGTCGTGCGTTTCCTGGTCGAGGAGCGCGACCTGCACGGCCTCGGCACCGAGACCATCGGCACCGATGCGGGCCAGGCCTTCCATTTCAATCCGCCCTATCCCGCGCACTATTACATGCACGGCAAGGGCCGCTACGGCCTGCAGTGCCTCACCAATCTCGACCTGCTGCCGCCGACCGGCTCGGTGATCGTCGCGGCACCCCTCAAGATTCGCCGGGGATCGGGCAGCCCACTGCGCGTGCTCGCCCTGGTCCCGCGTGGGGAGCGGCGGGCGTGAGCGAGGAGGCCGCGATCGTCACCGGCGCGAGCGGTGGCATCGGTGCCGCCATCGCCAAGGCGATGCTCGAGCGTGGCTATCGCGTCGTCTCGCTCGCCCTCGACAAGCCCGACTGGTCGCATCCGCGTCTGGAGGCCCGCGAGGTTGACCTCTTCGACGCCAAGGCGACCGCCGCGGTCGCGGCCGAGATCGCCGCCGGGCACGACGTCACGCACATCGTTCACAATGCCGGCGTCATCCGACCCAATGCCGTCGAAGCCGCCACGGCTGGCGATATCGCGGCGCTGGCCCAGCTCCATCTCGGGGCGCCGTTGATCCTGCTCGATGCGACGCTGGCGAAAATGAAGCAACGGCGCTTCGGCCGTGTCGTGCTGATCTCCTCGCGTGCGGCGCTCGGCGCCACCGGCCGCACGGCCTATTCGGCAACCAAGGCCGGCATCATCGGCATGGGCCGGACCTGGGCGCTCGAGCTGGCGCCCTTCGGCATCACGGTCAACATGGTGGCGCCGGGCCCCATCCAGGGCACGCAGATGTTCCACGAGATCGTTCCCGCCGGCAGCGACCGCGAAACCGCGCTTGCCGCGGCCATTCCGATGCGCCGGCTCGGCCGGCCTGAGGACGTCGCCAATGCCGTCCTGTTCTTCGCCAGCCAAGAAGCGGCGTTCGTCACCGGCCAGGTTCTCTACGTTTGCGGCGGCGCCAGCGTCGGCACCCTGGTCATCTGAAGGATTTTGACATGAGCGGGTCCATCACCAAGCAGGCGACCTCCCGGGCGCGCAGCCGAGCCAACGGCAGCGCGATGGCGATGGAGGAGAAGGGACACCTGGAGCTTCGGCTGTGGCTCAGGCTGATCGGCTGCTCGGTCAAGATGGAGAGCATCCTGAGCCAGCGGCTGCGCAAGGAGTTCAAGACCTCGATGGCGCGCTTCGACGTGCTGGCGCAGCTCGAGCGCTTTCCCGACGGGCTCACCATGTCCGACCTGTCGCGCCGGCTGATCGTGTCCAACGGCGCCATCACCGGCATGGTCGACAAGCTCATGCAGGGCGGCCTGGTGGTCCGCGCCTACGATCCCGCCGACCGCCGCAGCGTCATCGTCCGGCTCACGCGCAAGGGCCGCGAAAGCTTCCTGCGCATGGCGCGGCGGCACGAGGAGTGGGTCGTGTCCATCCTGGGCGAGCTCAGCGTCGAGGCGCAGTCGGAACTGCTGCAGAATCTGACGCTGCTCCATCGCAATCTCGACCTGCATGTGAAGAGCTGACCGATGGACGCTGCAATGACGACACGCGAGCCGCTCGAGGCCAGCCGCTTCTTCGCTCCCGGCGAGCGCAGCCTGGCGTTCATGCTTCAGTCCCGGGCCGGGAAATACGGCGCCAAGCCGCTGGTGCAGGCCGGCGAGCGGAGCTGGAGCTTCGCCGAGGCGCCCGAGCTTGCGGCGCGCTCCGCCGGCCGGCTGCACGCGGCCGGCATGCGCCAGGGCGACCGCGTGGCGCTGATATGCGAGAACCGACCGGAGTTCATCGAGACGTTTCTCGGTGTCGCCTGGCTCGGCGCCATCCTGGTGCCCATCAACACCGCCTCGCGCGGCCTGCAGCTCCGCCACATCCTGGAGAATTCCGGCGCAAGGCTCCTCGTGATCGAAGCTGCCTTGCTGGGCGCGCTGGAGCATGTCGATTTCGCTACGCTGCCGCTGGAAGCGATCTGGACAATCGACTTCCTCCCCAGCGAAGCTGGGGAGGTGGCCCGCAGGGCCGGAGGGGTCATGGGCAACAGTACTGATGCTCATGACCCCTCCGCCCGCGAAGACGCGGGCACCTCCCCACGCGCGAAGCGCGTGGGGAGGGGAGCTGGGCCGCAGCCCTTGCCGGCGCTGGGCGAGGCCGTTCCCGCCACGCCAACCCGGCCCAGCGATACGCTGGCGATCCTCTACACGTCCGGCACGACCGGCCCATCGAAGGGCGTGTGCTGCCCGCACGCGCAGTTCTTCTGGTGGGGCGTCAACACGGCCCATCTGCTGGACGTCGGCGCCGAGGACATCCTCTGCACGACCTTGCCGCTCTTCCACACCAATGCACTCAACACCTTCTTCCAGGCACTGATCACCGGCGCAACGGCGATCTTCGAGAGCCGCTTCTCGGCGTCGGCCTTCTTCGCCACGCTGGCGGCGCGGCGCGCGACGGTGACCTATCTTTTGGGCGCGATGGTGCCGATCCTGCTGGCGCGCGAGGCGGAGCCGGCGGAGCGGCAGCACCGCACGCGCATTGCGCTCGCCCCCGGCGTGCCCGGCCACTTCCATGCCCAATTTGCTGAGCGCACCGGCATCGCCCTGCTGGATGGCTACGGCTCGACCGAGACCAATTTCGTGATCGGCTCGCCGATCGCGGAGTGCAGGCCCGGCACCATGGGCCGCCTGTTCGAGGGCTTTGCCGCGCGCGTGGTCGATGCCGAGGACAACGAGGTGCCGGATGGCACGCCGGGCGAGCTGATGCTGCGCGCCGAGGCGCCCTTTGCCTTTGCCACCGGCTATTTCGGCACACCCGAGAAGACGGTCGAGGCCTGGCGGAATCTGTGGTTCCATACCGGCGACCGAGTCATCCGCGAGGCCGACGGCTACTACAAGTTCGTCGATCGCCTGAAGGACGCGATCCGCCGGCGCGGCGAGAACGTCTCTTCGTTCGAGGTCGAGCAGGTTCTGCTCAGCCATCCCGAGATCGCCACCGCCGCCGCCTATCCGGTGCGCTCGGAGCTCGCCGAGGACGAGGTCATGGCGGCGATCGTGCGCCAGCCTGGCAGCGTGCTCGACGAGGTCGCGATCATCCGCTTCTGCGAGACGCGCATGCCCTATTTCGCCGTGCCGCGCTTCCTCGAGTTCGTCGACGTCCTGCCGGCGACCGAGAACGGCAAGATCCAGAAGTACAAGCTGCGCGAACGCGGCATCACCGACCGGACGTGGGACCGCGAGGCCGCCGGGATCACCGTCAAGCGGCGATAGAAGACCACTGGCGTCGCGATTGGTGTAGACTTCCTGCGGGCCGGCGACGGCTCCAGAGGAAGGCGTCATGCGGTTGCTGGCCGCGGTGTTGTTGTGCGTGATCGGGTTGTCGGGGTCGATGCCGCAGATTCGGACCACGGCGACGCCCCTGCCTCATGACGCCTATGTCTGGCAGCGCGCCTGGACGCCGCCTGTACTCTCGAGCGTGCGTCGTTCGTCGGACGTCGTTCGCGCCTGGCGCCTTCTCGTGGCTGAAGCCGACGCATCAGGCCGCTGGACGACGGTCGCCATTCCGTGGTCCGACGTGCAGGCCACGAAGAAACCGGTGATCGGTGTGATCCGGATCGACGGACGGTTCGACGAGGCCCGGATGCCGGCACTGCTCGACCAGGTCATGGCGCGAGTCGAGCCGGTGTCGGCGTCCCTTGCCGGCGTCGAGATCGATTATGACTGCCCGACCTCCAAGCTTGCGATCTACGCGCGCTTCCTCGCCGCGCTCCGATCGCGGCTGGCGCCACCCCTCAAGCTCTCGATCACGGCCCTGCCGACCTGGATGACGTCGAGTGAGCTCGAGCGACTGACCAGGGATCTCGACGAGATCGTCCTGCAGGTCCATGCCGTGGACGATCCGCGCCGCGGGCTGTTCGATGCGGGCCGGGCGGAGCGCTGGGTCCGCGACTTCGGCCAGCGCATCCGACGGCCTTTCCGTGTGGCGCTTCCCGCCTACGACGTGCGCGTGACGTGGCGGCCCGACGGGCGGCTGGCGAGCGTCGAAGGCGAGATGCCCTTGCGCGCCGGCGCGACGAACGGCGAGCTGCTCCGCGCCGCACCCGAGGCGGTCCTGCAGTTCCTGCACGCGATGCGCCGCGCCGCGCCGGAGGGCCTGGTCGGCATCGCCTGGTTCCGGCTGCCGACCGACGCGGACTCCCGTTCCTGGAGCCTGCAGACATGGCGGGCGGTGATCGCCGGCGAACTGCCGGCCGTCCGGCTCAGTGCCGGGCTCGTGCCGGCCGAGCTCTCCGACCTGTGGACGGTCACCTTGTCCAATGACGGGCCCGTCGATGCGCCGCTCCCGCGCCAGGTCCGGCTCGATCCGGCGTGCGAGGCAGCCGACGGCGCCAACGGTTTCAGGCTCGCCGCTGCCGGTGAGCCGCTGGTCCTCGAGGCGACCGGCAACGGCCGGCTGCGCGCCAATCGCAAACGCATCATTGGCTGGGCCCGATGCACTGAACCAGAGAGGGTGCTGGATGTCGTTCAATAGGATTGGCGTCGCCGCCCTGCTGGCGGCGGCTTGCATCGGCGCCGCGCTGGCCTGCGGGCCAATGTTTCCCTGGCAGCTCCTGGACAGTCGCGAGGGGACGGTAAAGGCGCCCGTCGAGCTCAACTTTGCCTACGAGGCGTCACGCCTCGCAGGCGCTCCCAACGACGGCCTGCGTGCCGTCGAGCCCGACAGCCCCGTTGACGATGAGGCCGCAGCCGCCGAGCGCGAGGAAGTCCAGTCCGGCGCCTGGCGGGGCCTCATGCCCGCCGCATCCAACGATTCGCTCCTGGCCAGGCTCGAGGCGGCGCGCCGGGCGGACAGCGGCGAAGCAGCGAGGACGGCTGCGGCCGGTCTTCCCGTCGCCGTGGCCGACTATCTCGCCGGCGCCGCCGAGTATCACGCCGACCGTCTCGACACGGCGATGGCGTTCTTCCAGGCGATCGATCGGCTGCCGGCTGAACAGAGGAAGATTCGCGCCGTCACGGCGGCCTACATGCGTGGGCGCATCCATCAGCGCCTGGGGCAATCCGCGCCGGCGCGCGCTGCCTTCCAGGCCACGCGCCGCTATGCCGAGGCGGGGGCGCCGGATCCCATGGGCCTCTCGGTTGCGAGCCTTGGCGAGGAGGCCCGTTTGGACCTGATCGAGGCAGGGTTGATGAAGTCGCGCTGGCCCCTGCCGGAGGTCGCTACCGACGACGCGGCTGCTGCCCGCCTGATCGCAAACGCCGTTCACCTCTACGCCGACCAGGCCGCCCGCGGTTCGAAGATCGCTCTGCTGTCCTTGGGCGATGTGGCGAGGCGGCTCATGGATTCCGACCTCGACCGTGGCCGTGTCTTCGCCGAACCGATCGTCCGCCGGTTGGTCGTGGCCTATGTCGCCTCGAAGCAGCCCGACTACACCTGGGACGACACGAGCGATCTCGACGCCATCGTTGCCGACACGATCGAAGCCGTCCTGTCGCAGCCGGCGCCCGCGCCCGGGCCCGACCTCGATCGCCTCGCGGCTCTGGCGTATCAGGGTGGCCGCTACGACCTTGCCGAAAAGCTCTCGCAGACGACAAATCGTCCGTTGGGCCTGTGGGTGCGCGCCAAGCTTGCGCTGCGCCGTGGCGATCGTGCCGACGCCGTGAAGGATTGGACGGCCGCATTGACCGCGATCGGGCAGGATGATCCGGCGGCGTTGCTGGACCAGGACGCCAAGACCCGACTGCGCGGTGAAGTCGCGGTCATGCGGCTGGGCCAGGGCGAATATCGCGATTCCCTGCAGCTGCTGTTCCCCGTCGCCGCGACCTATTGGGGCGACGTCATCTACATCGCCGAACGCGTGCTGACGGTCGATGAGCTCAAGGCGTTCGTTGACGGCTTGCCGCCCCTGCCTGCGCCTCAAGCCCGGCCGGATCAGCCGGACAGTCCCGTCGCGAACCTGCGGGCCTTGCTGGCGCGGCGGCTGGTCCGGCTTGGACGGACAAGCGAGGCGCTGGCCTATTTCCCACAGCGGGTACCGGGCTCGACACCGGAAGAACGCGATCGGGATCGCGCCGACATCGAGGATGCCCGCGACTACCTCGCCGCTGTCGAGGCTGCCCGGCCGGGGTGGATCGACTGGCCGTGGCAACGAGTCCCCCGCGCCGAGGCCCTGTTCAAGGTGGCCCGGATGGCCCGCGTGCAAGGGATGGGCCTGATGGGGACGGAGGGGCCGCCCGACGAGACGGTGATGCACGGTGCATTCGCCGACGGCATTGGCCAGACCAGCCCAAACGGCGTCGACACCTCTCCGAGCCCGCTGCTTGGACCCGACGAGGCAAACCGTTTCGCGGCCAGCGCACCCACGCCCGATTCCCGGTTCCATTATCGCGCGATTGCCGCCGATCGGGCGCTCGCCGCCGCCGATCTGCTGCCGCAACGATCGCAAGCCTATGCCGCCACGCTCTGCTGGGCGGCGCGTTATGCCAAGGCCAGCGGCGATCAGGCCAAGGCCTGGGCGATCTATCAACGCTACGTGTCGACCGGCGCTTACCAGCCCTGGGCCCGCGACTTTGGCGGCACTTGCCCGCCGCCCGATTTCGAGGCGGCAAAGACCTTCTGGCAACGGCGCATCACGACCTGGGTGAAAGAGATGGCCGGCTCGGCCTGGCGGCACAGCGGTTTGCTCGCTGCCCTGGTCGTCGTCTGTGCGGCGGTCGTGATCCTGAGCCGACGGGTGCTGCTTGCGAGTCGAAGCTGAGCCCGCTTAGACCGGCTTCTGCGCCCGGTCGGGATCGACGGCGCGCACGACGTAGTCGTCCGCCGTCGGCTGATAGAGCTCCCACAGGAAGCGAAGCTGGACCAGCGGCCGGGGATCGAGATCGACGCGCAGGTCGATGAAGGGAAAGCATTCGCGGTAGGCGACCACCAGGCCAGCCGACTTCACCTGCTTCAGCTCGCCGCCAGCGGTGTCGCCGGCTTCGATGGCGCGCATCAGCCGCTCGGCCAGCGGCTGGGCCTCGTTGGCCTCGAAGCTTTGCACCATGGCGTCGACGACGTCGGTGCTGCGCAGGATGTTGCCCACCGCCACGCAATCGCGGCCGACACGACCCTTGAACACCGAGTAGATGTTGCCGCCGTTGAAGAATGCGGCCCGGCCCTTGGCATCGATGATCGCGAGCTGCCGCCAGCCGATGCCCACCTCGGTCTTCTCGAAGTCCTGCAGGATGGCGGCGGGTGCCGCGCCATCGCGCAACCGCTCGAGCATCCTGGGCCCGAGCCGCGGGTCGGTGCGGTGCTGGGTCAGCACGGCGCCGACATTGGCCTGGGCATAGGCGCAACGGCCGCCGACCGCCATCGAAGAGGTCGTGACGACGGCGCCCAGCATGCCGGTTCGGTTGCATCGTCCGGCGATCGAATAGGTCATGGTCTCAGCCTACGATCTCGTAGTGCGCTTCGGTTGTCGTGCCGGTCCGGCCGTTGATCGGCAGGATGTCCTGGGGACAGGCCGACATGGCGACGATGCAGTCGAGCTCGGCGCGCAGGGTCACGTGGTCGCCGGGCTTGGTGGTCGGCGGTTCGAAGGAGAGCCTGCCGTCGGCGGTCCAGGGAATGTTCATGAAGAGGTTGAGGGGGCTCGGGCATTCCGGCGGCGTCAGACCGAGCGCCTGCATTGCCGCGAACAGGTTGTCGGTGCAGTTGTCGTGATATTCCTTCACGCCCAGCAGGATGTAGCGCTCGCTGTCGCATGCCGCCATCAGCGTGTCGTGATCGCCGCGGCTGCTGTCCCCGGTCATGGTCAGGATCCTGCGCCGGCGGTTGGTGTAGAGCCCGTCGCCGACCTTGGGCCGCAGATGGGTCAGCGTGGCGCGCGTGTGTTCCATGGACATGAACTCGGTGAGCATGCCCGCGGTGAAGGCCCAGGTGTCGACGACCTGCGCGCCGTGTGTGTTGACGATGCGGATCGACTGACCGCGCCTCAGGTGAGTTGCCTTGCCGCAACGGGCGGGAATGGTCTCCATCGAAGACCTCCTCAAACGTGTTGCCGGCATCGACGCCGTCCGACAGAGTTTGTAGCGACCGTTGACCCCCGTGGTCCACTTGCCTGCAACAGATTGACGTCGCGATTGTCCCCTCCAGTTCTCAACCAGCGTGAGCCGGCCTCCGACGACCTGCAGGCCTTCGCCATGATCCATGGCACGGTCCTTGCGATGAGCTGGCTGCTCGCCACGATCGTCGCCCTCTATGCCTACGCGACGGCGCCAATGGCGATGGACGGCGCGGCGCTACAGGAGACCATGGCCGCGCTGCGCCGCGCATGGCCCTGGTACACCGTGTGTTACGGCCTGTTTCTGGTCGCCGATTGCGCCATCGCGTTGCTTGGCGTCCTGCTGATGGCCTGGCTCGCGCCGCACGGTGGGTATCGGGCGTGGACGATGGCCGTGCTGTTCGCGCTGGCTGGGATGCTGGGCCTGGTCATGGACGTGACCATGCTGACGGCCGCACAGCTCTTCCGCTCGCCATCGTTGCTGGGCGATGCGACCACGATCGCCGTCGTCCTCGGTTGGCTCAACGCGACCACCGCCTGGTTCTCGGCCGCAAGCTTCGCCCTGTCGGGTGGCGCGTCGCTGCTGGCCGCTCCTCTGGCGGCGTGTGCCGGCGCCGGGCGGCGCTGGATCGCCTTCACGCGGATACTGGCTTTCTATCAACTCCTGGTCAGCGCCATCATCGTGGCCGCGACGCTCACCGCGGCGGCGGCACTGGGCTGGCTCGCCGTCATCTTCGGCGTCGTCGGTACGCCGATCCTGGCGAGCCTATGGCTGGTGAGCCTGATGAGGGAAATCCGACATGAAGCATAGTGCGAGACAAGCTCCACCTGACGCGGCCCAGCGCCGGAGGGCCCCTCCGGTCGTCTGCTATTCGGTCGACAGAGTGCCGGTCTATGACCGGCAGTTCTACGAAGCGGCCCGGCATGGGATGACAAGGATCTCCGACGTGATTGTGCCGCCGCGCGAGGCGCGGACCTTCGAGGTCGCGGCCGGCCGGTTCTTCAGGGTCGTCAGCATCGAAGGCCCGCAGGTCGGCGACCTGAACCTGTGGAACGCCCACGACCTGTCGGAGCGCTTCTTCAGCGGCAAGACGCGCGCGCTGCACGCCACCCATGTCAGCACCGGCGACAGGCTGTGGAGCACGCTGCCGAATCTGCGGCCGATGGCGACCATCACCCACGACACGCTCGACTGGTACGGCTGGGACGACGATGGCGGCGGCGTGCACGATGTCATCGGCACGAGGTGCGATCCCTACACCCAACTCCTGCTGGGTGGCGACGAGTACCATCACTGCTGCCATTCCAACCTGGCGCGCGCGCTCGCCGGCCATGAAGCGCTGGCTCTCCCCGCCGCGGAACGGCATGTGCACGACGTGCTGAACGTCTTCATGTGCACGGGTTTTACGCGCGACACCCATCGGTATTTCATGAAGGCCAGTCCGGTGAGGCCGGGTGACTTCATGGAATTCTTCGCCGAGATCGACCTGCTGGGCGCCCTGTCCGCCTGTCCCGGAGGCGACTGCAGCAGCAGCCATTCGAGCGACACGGCAAAATGCTATCCGCTCAAGGTCGAGATCTATCGGCCCAGCGCCGAAGCACTGCACGGATGGCAGCCGTCGGACAGAAGCCGCTACTCCCGCAACCACGGCACGTGAGCCGTGGTCGTCAGTGACGGCATTCGGGACATGCTGGCGGCGACGCGCTCGGCGGCTATGGCTCCGACGAGCTGCGCCAAGCCGGCGCAATCCGCGTCTACGAGGATCCTGCCGACCTGCTGATCCACATCGACGAGGTCGGCGGCCGGCGCTGACTGCGTCCCGGCGCCATGGTGTGCGGGCTCTCGTCGCCGCGCAGCGTTGAGGGGACTTCAATGATGCAAACGCAGACGCGGCCACCTTTGCCGCCCTTCACCGAGCAGACAGCCGCGTAGAGGGGCCGCTTGCCCCCCTGAGGAGCGCCCGCTTATGCGCATTCACATGCGCGCCTGCTGCGTCTCGAAGGGTGGCCACGGTCTCGTTGATGCCCACCCTTCGAGACGCACCGCTGCGCGGCGCTCCTCGGTGAGGTATTTTTTTGTCCCTAGACTTTCACCGTCTCGTGCGTGGAGGGGTGGAACAGATCATCGGCGCTGATGAGGCGCGATGACAGGCCCTGGTCGTGGTGGTGGCGCAGAAAGGCGTCCAGCACGTGCCGGTTGGCGGCGAGTCCGTAGGACCAGAAATCCGCGCCCATCAAGGCGCGCGCCTCGCCGAGCCGCTCCTCGACGAAGGGCAGCGTCACCTTGGTCGCCGACGTGTCGCCAAGCTGTCCCAGCGCCGTGGTCTTGGCCGCGCTGAAGGCTTTCAGGACCGCGGCGGGCAGCCAGGGATGACGGTCGGCCAGGGCGCGCCGCACGCCCACCAGATGCATGATCGGGAAGATGCGCGTGCGCCGGTAATATTCCTGGGCGGCTGCGGTCGGATCGTCGAACAGCCAGCCAACAGGCGCCTCGCCCGTCTCATAGGTCGAGGGTGCGCGCGGCGAGATCGCGCCGTCGGCCAGCAGCCGCGACAGCGTCGTGCCGTCGGGTGCGGCTTCGAGGCGGATGGCGGACGGCAGCGCGACGGCGACCTTCTCCAGACGGCCCGGCTCCTCCAGCCCGCCGCGCACCCACACGACGTCCGACCGCGACACGCCATGCTCGGCTAGCAGGGCGCGCGCCCAGACATTGGCCGTGAGCTGGTATTCGCCGACGCCGATCCGCCGGCCTTTCAGGTCCTGTGGCCGCGCGACGCGGTCCTTGCGCACATAGATCGAGGTGTGGCGAAAGGCGCGCGACACGAAGGCCGGCACGCCGACATAGGGGCAGTCGCCGGCCGCTGTCTTGACCGTGAAGCTCGACAGCGACAGCTCGCAGATGTCGAACGGCGCGTCGCGGAAGGCGCGGAAGAAGATCTCCTCGGGGCTGAGCGTCATGATGACGGGATCGACGCCGTCGATCTGCACCTTGCCGTCGATCAGCGGCCGGGTCCGGTCGTAGTCGCCGACGGCGACGGAGAGCGCGAGCTTGGCCATGCTTTGCCCAATAGCAACAGGACCTTTCCTTGGCCATCGCTACTGGAACGTGGTGGAGGCGCCATGCTCTTCGGTGCATCCAAGTTCCGCTGGCCTGCCGGCAGCGATCGGCGCTCTACTGACGCGCCGAATGCGCCCGCCGCTGCTTCCCCGACTCCTCGTGCCGCGCCTGCCGTTCTTCTACGGCTGGATCGTGCTGGCCTGCATCTGTCTGGCCGGCTTCGCGCGCCAGGGACCGGCCGTGGCCACCCTGTCGGTCTTCGTCGTGCCCATGACCGACGCCTTCGGCTGGTCGCGCACCGAGATGGCGGGCGCGGTGTCGCTGGGCGGCGTGCTGGCGGCCTTCGTCTCACCGCTCATCGGGCCGGTCCTCGATCGCCGCGGCGCGCGGCTGATCCTCTGCCTCGCCGTGCTCGGCACCGGGCTTGCCACCATGGCGCTGTCGCTCGTGCAGTCGCTGCCGGTGTTCTACCTGCTGTTCTGCTTCGCCCGCATGGTCTGGGCCGGGCCCTACGACCTCGGCCTCTACGGCGCGCTGAACAACTGGTTCGTGGCGCAGCGGGCGCGCGCCACCTCCATCGCCACGCTGGCCCAGATGTCGGGCCTGGTGGCGCTGCCGATCATCGCCCAGCTCGCCATGCAGGACGGCGGCTGGCGCCACGGCTGGGTGGCGATCGGCACCACCGTGCTGGCGGTGGGCTTCCTGCCGGTCTGGCTGTTCCTGGTGCGGCGGCCCGAGGATGTCGGCCTGGTGCCCGACCGCATCGCCGCCGGCACAGGCCCCACCGTCGTCGAGCCGCGCTTCAGCCGCGCCGCCGCGATGCGTACCCAGGCCTTCTGGCTCTTGTCGCTCTACACCGTGCTGGTCTTTCCGGTGCAGGCCGGCGTCAGCCTGCATCAGGCGCCGCATCTCATCGAAAACGGCCTGTCAGCCATCGTCGCCGCCACGGTGATCAGCTTCTTCTCGGCCATGTCGGCGGTGGCGAGCTTCGGCGTCGGCTTCCTGCCGCGGCGCTGGCCGCTGCGCTATGTCATGTCGCTTGCCGCCGTCCTGCTGGGGACGGGGACGGTGGGCCTGATCGGCGTCGGCTCGGCCGAGACCGCCTATCTGTTCGCCGGCCTGTTCGGGCTGGGCATCGGCGGCGTCATGACCCTGCTTCCCATGGCCTGGGCCGACTATTTCGGACGGGAGAGCTACGGCGCGATCCGCGGCGTGGCGCTGTCGCTGCAGGTCGTCGCCCAGGCGGCGGGGCCGGTCGTGTCGGGCCTGCTGCGCGATATGAGCGGCACATATACGGACTCGCTGATCCTGTTCGGCGTGCTGGCGGCGCTGGCGGCGGCCGCGGCACTGGTGGCCCGCCGTCCGCTCGGTGGTGCCGCAAGCCGCTGACCATCCCGTCCGAGGTGCTTGGACCGGAATCGCGTGCACTGACGATACTGGTTTCACAGGGCACATTCTGTCCGGCTGATTCCAGCCGGACGGAATGTGCTTTACCGGCGATTTAACTCGTCAATGAACTGTCGCCAGGGCGCGGCCCGCACGCCCGGTGCGAGGGCGGTGCTCGCAGGCGCATCCTTCGCCGGCTGATGAACCACCGTCAGGCTGGCAGAGGGTCGATGCGATCTCACCCGCGCCATCGCTTCGGCAAGACGTCGCAAGGGGGCGGCCATCCCCGGCGTAACTGTCCGGCCGGCCTTGCACTCCACCAGTAGGAGCACGCCTGCAGAACCCGGAACGACGAAATCGACTTCCAGCCCTTGCTGGTCGCGGAAGTGATAGAGCTCGCGGCGCCGGCCTGCGTTGATCTGCGCTTTTGCGATCTCGCTTGCAATCAGGCCTTCAAACAGGGGACCGAGGAACGGCGAACGCTCCAGCTCGCGTTGGCTTTCGATGCCCAGCAGATGGCAGGCCAAGCCCGTATCGGCGATGTACAGGCGTGGAGACTTGATCAGCCGCTTGCCGAAGTTCTCGAAGTAGGGGGGCACGAGCAATATCTGTGCGGTGGCCTCGAGCACGTCCAGCCAATGGCCGATCGTCGGCACGCTCACGCCGAGCGGCCCGGCCAGGTCGGACTTGTTGAGGATCTGGCCATGGCGGCTGGCGAGCAGGGCAAGAAAGCGCCGGAACGTCGAAAGATCGCGTACATTCACGATGGCTCGGACGTCCCGCTCCAGGTAGGTCTGCAGATAGGAGCTGAACCACAGTCTGGCGGAGGCCGGACGCGCGAGGACTTCGGGATATCCTCCTCTCAGCAGGTCGACCCGCGGCGATTCGTGGGCCGACAGCGGCAACAGCTGCAGGATCGCAGCGCGGCCCGCCATCGACTCCGTCACGCCCTGCATCAGCGGCGCCTCCTGCGAGCCGGTCAGCAGCCATTGTCCGGCACGGGAGGGATGGCGATCGATGCGGGCGCGTATGTGCGCGAACACTTCCGGCACGTTCTGTATCTCGTCCAGGACGACCGGAGGCTCGATCGCATCGAGGAAGCCGCGCGGGTCGGCTCTGAAGCGCGCGACAAGGTCGGGCTCCTCCATCAGGAAATAGCGGGCCTTCGGGAACAAGTGGCCCAGCAACCGTGTCTTGCCGGCCCGTCGCGGGCCGGTGAGGACGACAGCTGGAAATCGTCTGTGCGCTTCCCGGATAACCGGCTCGAGCGCTCGCGGGACGTATCTCATATTGAGAAATTTAAAGTACAAGTTTAAATTAATCAACAATTATTCGATGAGTCGAACATGGCGTCGGCCGCCATTGCACGCCTCGTCGGCCTCTGGCGGCAAGCGGCCGGTCGGGCGGCGGTCTAAGATGGCTTGCACCTCACAGCCGCGTCCCGTACCCTTTTTGCAGCCCGAAAGAGGCTGCACCGCCGGACAAGGGAGAAAAACGGCGGTAGCGCGATTTGAGGAAACGGCTTCGCATCAGGGACGAAACAGCTGGCAATTGGGGCATTTCGCGGGACAGGGTATCCCGTAGGAGAGGTGCACGCTGGCGACAAGCAGGGTCATGGAGACAGACGGCATGCCGCCATTGCTGGAGGTAAGGGCACTTCATACCGAGTTCAGGACGGGCGCCGGACTGGTGCGCGCCGTCGACGGCATTTCGTACACCGTCGAGCACGGCGAGACCGTGGCCATCGTGGGCGAGAGCGGCTCGGGCAAATCGGTCGGCGCACTCAGCATCCTGCGTCTCATCCCCGATCCCCCGGGGCGCATCACCGGCGGCGAAATCCTGTTCGACGGCAAGGATTTGCGCGGGCTCTCCGAGGCCGAGATGCGCGAGATCCGCGGCCGCGACATCGGCATGGTGTTCCAGGAGCCGATGACCTCGCTCAACCCCGTGCTCACGATTGCCCGCCAGATCACCGAGACGCTCGAGCAGCACCAGGGCGCCGACCGGGAGACCGCCGAGCGCCGCGCGCTCGAGCTGCTGGAGATGGTCGGCATCGCCGATCCCAAGCGCCGGCTCAAGCAGTATCCGCATCAGCTTTCCGGCGGCATGCGCCAGCGCGTCATGATCGCGGTCGCGCTCGCCTGCAATCCCAAGCTGATCATCGCCGACGAGCCGACCACGGCGCTCGACGTCACCATCCAGGCGCAGATCCTGGAGCTGATGAAGTCGCTGACGCGCAAGCTCGGCGTCGCGCAGATCATCATCACCCACAATCTCGGCGTCGTTGCCCGCTATGCCAGCCGGGTCAACGTGATGTACGCCGGCCGCATCGTCGAGGCCGGCAGCGCCGAGGCGATCTATCATAATCCGCGCCACCCCTACACGATGGCGCTCCTGAAGTCGGTGCCGCGGCTCGATCAGCCGCGCCGGGCGCGACTCGATCCTGTCGACGGCCAGCCACCGGACCTGACGCGGCTCGATGGAGGGTGCTCTTTCCGGCCGCGTTGCCGTTTTGCCGTCGAGCAATGCGCCAAAGCGCGGCCGCCTTTGGCGGCCGTCGCAGAACCGGGGCATCTTTCGGCCTGCTTTCGCAGCGCCGAGCTCTCGGACATCCGGGACGTCGCGGCATGAACGTACCGCTGCCTGAGTCCGCGACCGAGCGGCCGCTCCTCGAGGTGCGTGGCCTGGCCATGCACTTCCCGGTCTCCGAGGGCATCGTGCTGACGCGCAAGATCGGCGACGTGAAGGCGGTCGACGGCGTGGATTTCGACATCAAGCGCGGCGAGACGCTGGGCCTGGTGGGCGAAAGCGGCTGCGGCAAGACGACGACCGGCCGCTGCATCCTGCGGCTCGAGCGGCCGACCGCCGGCGAGATCCTGTTCGACGGCCAGGACGTCAACCGCATGGAGCGCCGCGACCTGGTTGTGCTGCGCCGGCGCATGCAGGTGATCTTCCAGGACCCCTACAGCTCGCTCAACCCGCGCATGAAGGTCGGCGACATCATCTCCGAGCCTATCAAGGTGCACGGCGTCGAGCCGGATGCCAGGCGCCGGCGCGACAAGGTGAGGGACCTCCTGTCGGTGTGCGGGCTGGACCCCAAGTTCGCCGACCGCTATCCGCACGAGATGTCGGGCGGCCAGCGCCAGCGCGTCGGCATCGCCCGCGCGCTCGCCCTCGATCCGGAGTTCATCGTCTGCGACGAGGCGGTGTCGGCGCTCGACGTGTCGATCCAGGCCCAGGTGGTCAACCTGCTGGAGGACCTGCGCGAGCGCTTCGGGCTCACTTATCTCTTCATCGCCCACGATCTCTCGGTCGTGCGCCATCTCTGCCAGCGCGTCGCGGTGATGTATCTCGGCCGCATCGTCGAGATGGCCGACAGCGACGAGCTGTTCGACAACCCGCTGCACCCCTATACGCAGGCGCTGCTGTCGGCGGTGCCGATCCCCGATCCGCGCGTCGAGGCCGGCCGGGAGTTCCGGCCGACGCCCGGCGAGGTGCCGAGCCCGATCAATCCGCCGTCCGGCTGCGTCTTCCATCCGCGCTGCCCGATGGCTGTCGAAGGCTGCCGGCAGGCGAGACCCGTCTTGAGAGAGCTGCGGCCGCGCCACTGGGTGGCGTGCAGCGAGGTGAACTAGTCATGTCCCGATCGAGCGTCTTCCGGACCGCGAGCCTCCGGCTCGCTCATAGTCATGAGGCGAGCCGGAGGCTCGCGGTCCAGAAGACATGAGCGGACCTGGAGGTCCGCGCTCCGGCAGGACATGCTCTAGTGTCGGGATGACAGTATCGGTGTAAGCGTAAGCGTAAAGAGTCCCAACAAGAACAAGTGCACAGGTTGCAAAGGAGGAGGCGATGTACGTGCGTACAGCATTATGGGCGGCCGGCCTCGGCGTGGCGGCTGCGATCGCAGCGGCACCCGCGGGGGCGCAGACCCCGAAAAAGGGAGGTACCCTCACCTACATGATCTCCGCCGACGCTTCACCGAGCTTCGACGGGCATCGCGAGACCACCTTCGCCACGGTTCATGCCGTCGCGCCGTACTACAGCGTGCTGATCCGGGTGCCGCCCGACAACCCGGCCTCGACCACCGAATTCGTGTGCGACCTGTGCACCGAATTGCCCAAGCCGACCGACGGCGGCAAGACCTACACCTTCAAGATCCGCCAGGGCGTCAAGTTCCATGACGGCAGCAAGCTTACGGCGAAGGACGTCGCCGCGACCTGGAACAAGATCGTGTTCCCGCCGAAGGGCGTGACCAGCGCCCGCGTCACCTACTACTCGATGGTCGAGAAGATCGAGGCGCCGGACGATGCCACGGTGGTGTTCCGACTGAAGACGCCGTCCTCCGCCTTCCTGCCGGCGGTCGCCGATCCGTTCACCTGGATCTACAAGAAGGAGATCATCGACAAGGATCCGCGCTGGTACGAGAAGAACATCATGGGCTCGGGCCCGTTCAAGTTCGTCTCTTATGCCATCGGCCAGTCGATCAAGGGCGAGCGCAATCCGGACTACTACCACAAGGGCCAGCCCTACCTCGACGCCATCGAGGGCATCTTCGCCGCCAAGCAGTCGGTCCGCGTCGATGCGATCCGCGGCAACCGGGCCGCCATCGAGTTCCGCGGCATGCCGCCGTCGGCGCGCGACGAACTGGTGAAGGAAGCCGGCAAGGACATCTTCGTCCAGGACAGCGACTGGAACTGCGGCAACATCATCACGCCCAACCACAAGAAGAAGCCGTTCGACGACGTGCGCGTGCGTCGCGCCCTGGCGTTGGCCGTCGATCAGTGGAAGGGGGCCCCGGCGCTCAGCAAGATCGCCATCGTGCGCACCGTGGGCGGCATCGTCTTCCCCGGCTCGCCGCTGGCGGCGACCAAGGAGGAGCTGCAGCAGATGGCGGGCTATTGGCCCGACATCGAGAAGTCGCGCGCCGAGGCCAGGCGTCTCCTCAAGGAGGCGGGCGCCGAAGGGCTCAAGTTCGAGCTGACCAACCGCAACGTCGACCAGCCCTACAAGTTCGTCGGCACCTGGCTGATCGGCGAGTGGAAGAAGATCGGCCTCGAGGTCGAGCAGAAGGTGGTTCCCACGGGCCCGTGGTTCCAGGCCATGCGCACCGGCGCCTTCGACGTGGTGGTCGACGCCAACTGCCAGAGCGTGGTCAACCCGCCGCTCGACACCAGCAAGTACCTGCCGCAGAAGGTCTATCCGGAAAGCTACGGCGGCTACGACGATCCCAAGTCGATCGAGCTCTACAACAAGATGCTCGCGGCGACGGATCCCAAGGAGCAGCGCGCCGCAATGCGCGCCTTCGAGAAGCATACGCTGGACACGGAGGCGCACGCCATCGTGGCTCCCTACTGGTACCGGATCGTGCCGGCGCGGTCCTACGTCAAGGGCTGGAAGATCAGCCCGAGTCACTACCTGAACCAGGACCTGGCGAACATCTGGCTGGACAAGTAGCTCGTCCCGGGAACCACCCATGTACCGCTACATCGTCAAGCGGCTCCTCTTGGCGGTCCCCACGCTCGTGGGGGCCGCCGCCCTTGTATTCGTGCTGATGAGGCTGATACCGGGCGACGTCTGTGTCATCCGCCTGGGCTCGGGCGGCGCGCACGTCGACCCGGCCTCGGTCGAGGCGTGCCGCCAGGAGCTCGGGTTGAACAACCCGCTCATCGTGCAGTTCCTCGACTTTCTTTGGAGCTACTTCACCTTCGACTTCGGGACCTCGATGTGGTCGGGCCAGCCGGTCACGCACGAGATCGCTGCGCGACTGCCGGTGTCGCTGCAGATCGCCGTGATGGCGACGGTGATCGCCGTGGCGATCGCCATTCCGCTCGGCACCATCTCGGCCCTGCGCGAGAACACCTGGCTCGATCACGTCGTGCGCATGGTAGCGATCGCCGGCATCGCCACGCCGTCCTTCTGGCTCGGCATCATGTCTCTGGTCCTGGTGCTCGACATCACCTACCTCGCGACCGGCAAGGCCTGGATGCCGCCCATCCAGTATGTGTCGTTCTGGCAGGATCCCATTCACAACCTTTCGATGGTCCTGCTGCCGGCGATCACGGTCGGCTACCGCTACTCGGCGGTGACCATGCGCATGACGCGCTCGGCCATGCTCGAGGTCATGCGCGAGGACTACATCCGCACGGCGCGGTCCAAGGGCCTGCTCGAGCAGATCATCATCAACCGACACGCGCTCAAGAACGCGCTGCTGCCGGTGGTGACCCTGATCGGCATCGAGTTCGCCTTCCTGATCGGCGGCCTGGTCGTCACCGAGCAGGTCTTCAATCTCAATGGCATCGGCCGCCTCTTCGTCCAGGCGGTGCAGAACCAGGACAACGTGCTCACCCAGGCGCTGGTGATGCTGGTGGTCGTCATCTTCGTCGTCACCAACCTCGTGGTCGACCTGCTCTATGCATGGCTCGATCCGCGTATCCGCTTCTCGTGAAGGTCAGCAGCCGATGACGATCATCGCACCAAATCGCGTCGCCGCCGACCTGATCGACGAACCGACCGATCGCAAGCGCTCCACGTTGGACGTTGCGCTTAATTTCATGAAGCGCCAACCGCTCGGCTCCTTCGGGCTGCTGATCGTGGTCGTCATGTTTGCCGCCGGCGTCCTGGCCGAGTGGATCGCGCCCTTCGATCCGGAGGAGAATGACTTCAGCGCCATGATGGAGGCGCCGAACCTGGTCCATTGGCTGGGCACCGACCAGCTCGGCCGCGACATCTTCTCCCGACTGGTGTTCGGCGCGCGGACGGCGCTGATCGTGGGCTTCAGCGCGGCTTTCATGGGCGGCATCATCGGCCTGGTGCTGGGGGTGAGCAGCGCCTACTTCGGCGGCTGGTTCGATCTGTTGTTCCAGCGCGTGCTCGACGTGCTGATGGCCTTTCCGCTGATCATCCTGGCGCTGGCGGTGGTCTCGGTGTTCGGCACCGGCGTGTTCAACGTCATCCTCGCCATCACCATCCCGCTGATCCCGCGCTGCGGCCGCGTCGTGCGGGCAAGCGCGCTCTCGGTGCGCGAGGTGCCCTATGTCGACGCCGCCCGGGCGCTGGGCTTCAGCCATGCCCGCATCGTGCTGCGCCACATGGTGCCCAACGTCATCGCGCCGTTCCTGATCCTGCTGTCGGCCTTCGTCGGCCAGGCGATCCTGGCCGAGGCCTCGCTCTCTTATCTGGGCTTGGGCGTGCAGGAGCCGGTGCCGGCGTGGGGCCTGATGCTGCAGGGCGGGGCGGAGGAATACGCCACGACGGCGCCGTGGATCGCGGTGTTCCCGGGTGTGGCCATCATGCTGACCGTGCTGGGCATCAGCCTGTTCGGCGACGCGCTGCGCGACGCGATCGATCCCAAGCTGCGGGATCGGTAGTATCCCATCGCCGTCTTCTGCCGGTCGAGAATCGTCGTGTCGCCCAGGACATCAGTGGTGAGTGGGGAGAACCAATGAGCAAATCGCCGAAGGCTGCACCCAACGCGGCCTTCCAACCGTCGCTCGCACCTGCCGCCAACTCCCCCTACCATCTCCGGATCTTCCGGCTCACGGTCGATAAGCCTGGAGTGACGCCTGTACGATAACTGAACCGGTGCGGTGTTGCTTCGAAACGCTCCGCGCTAGAAGCAATTTCCCTAATGTATAGTTGATGCGCTTCTCGCGTATAACGAGCCGGATGACATGACGAACGATCCAACCTTCTGGACTATCGCGATACCTGCGGCATCCGGTCTTGCGGGTGTCTTGGTCGGTGGCTTCTTCACCAGGTCCAACGACAAGCGAAAGCAGAAGCTTGAATTCGTCGCCCAACAGTTACGATAATTCTACTCACCGCTGCTGAGCGTCCGCACTCACATAGAGTCCTTAAGCAATTTGCGGCTAGTGATCGCCAATACGGCTGATGATGTCTGGGCGAACATGCTCAGCGAAGCGGCGCAGCGCGGTGGTGCCTCAGAGCGACAGGCGCTCGGCCAACAACGGTTCCCGGAGTTCCGCGATCTCATTACCTACGACAACGACCAATTCCGTGACACCTTGTTGCCGCTGTACAAGGACATGCTCAAGACGTTTCGGGAGAAGTATTGGCTTGCACAACCTTCAACGCGCGAGCACTACGCGACGCTGCTGCGCTTTGTAGAACTCTGGAATCGTCACCTGGAGAGGCCACTGCCACCTGAGTTGTTGTTGCATTGAACGTCCGTGAAGCGCCACTCAGGCCTTTCTACGAGAACCTTCAAGAGCAATTCGATTGGCTACAAGGGATGCTCAGCCGAGCAGAAGCGTGAGTGACCATCTCACACAATTGGGCGATCCAACACGACTGCACTTCGAAAGAGCCGCACCTTGACACTGTCGAAAGCGATCCGCTCCAGGTCGCGGGATGTCTTGAGCTCACTACTGAGCAAGCCCAGCACCTCAATGCCTAATGCGTCGTCATCCAGCCCAGACGTGCACAGGCAGAAATCCAAGTTCGTGTTGTGAGTGAAGAATCGACCGGGGACGTTGGTTTCATCGGAAGCAACGAAACCATATCGGAGATATGGATAGATGGTCTTGTGCCGTTGCGCTTTGACGCTGTAGGTCAGCACATCATGAGTCGTGATGCCTGTCTTGAATTCGAAGACGACCCGCGGCAGCCAGATATTGTCACCCTTGCGCTCGAAGATGCACAGATCAGTTTGGAACGCAGACGATCCGCGTTTCGGTGATTGCACGCTCGACGGATCAATGACCTTCAGATTGTTGTCGACGCGCACTTGATACAGCAGTGGCGCTCCCCGCTCCACTTTGAGTGTCTGGGCATGCAGGCCGCTTTCGATAATGTTCTTCACTGTCCCGACAACGGCGCTTTCAGTAGCCATCTTTTTCTCCTACTCGTGCAGCTTGGCACGCTATGCGTCTAGGCCGGCGGGCGTCTTCCAGTAGTTCGCCGCGTACTGGAGACTCCGCAGGATTACGTACTGCTCTGGTATCGCATTGTTCCTTATCGAAGGGTGTGCGATATCGGCTCGTATCTGATTCATGAAATCGCCAATCAGCAGTATGCGGCCACCTCCCAGGGTCGATCGTCCTCCTTGACCAGCAAATCCGAGGAGCGCGATCTGCTCCAACTTAGGCAGCGCTGAAAAGCCGATAAACAGGGACGGAATGTGCTTCTGTCCGGCAGCGAATTTCGCTCCAAATCGTCGTTCCCGCTTCTCCCATGGGTCGGCATCCATCGACGGTTCGACGTGCACCAGGTGCTGTTTCTCGGGATTGAACGCGACGACATCCAGCTCGGACTCGTAGCCGCCCTTCTCGCGCTTTCCAACCCGCACGTTCCGACGCACGAAGTAGTGCTGAAACTCAAACCACTCGGCGACCAACTGCTCCAGGAAGTTCGGCATCTGTCCCCCGCTTGCGGCTCGATCGTACTCCACATCAGCCGCGCCCGTAGCGGAGGCCTACGACTCCGTGCGCTGTGCCAGCACGCTCTTCGTGCGAGTCGCCGACGGCCTGCAGGGGCCGCCGCAGCCCGTGGTGGCGACGCCCAGGCGGTGAGTGCGGCAGCGTTGTGCTGTCGTCGCGTGGTAGCTCGTCACAGAGGTTTTGACGGTTGACATCGACCTCGTTCGATACGGTGACAGCGTTGCTTGCACGCCGGTCGAGTGAACAAGCCATGGTATGGTTACCTTGGTGGCGCCCAGATATGGCCCCTTCTGGAGCGCCAAAAGTCGCAATAAAAGAACCCGGCATCGCCGGCCAGTGCGCGGTTGCCGGGTTTATGAACTATAGTTATTGACAGGCACCGCAGTTTGACCTATGGTCGATGGCTCTGTCGCTCTTTCTCATCGTCTATCCGAATCATTGCGAGTCCGGCTGATTGCCTGTCGGACCCGGTTGGGCCTGCGCGAAGGCCCAACCCATAGGGGTATCGCTTCGCCGGCCACACCAGACACTCTGTCGGAAATACCGGAAATGCCGGAAAATCCCAAAAATTTGACAGTAGTGCCTGCGCCGTGCCGGGGCCGCCAGAGTGGCGTGCGTCGTATCGCAAGCGAAAGCGATGTCGCGCATGTCGCGATCTACGCGACATGCAGTCATCGCTGGCAACGACCGATAACGGTGGCGAGACAAGGGGTTGAAGCGTGGAACTACGACGGAGCGCGGTTCTGATTTCGATTTGTCGCGTCCGACCTCAGTAGAGCCGCGGCGTAAAAGTGCCGTGCAGCATGAACGGCACGTGATGCTTCAGTCGCGCCGCGAACAGCGGCTTGGCTGCGATGTCGCGCGCGTCCAGGCCGACGACGTCGGTGCGCTTGCGCTCGGCATCGAACACCAGGGTCACGATGACGCCGTCATCCTCCGCGCCGCCCGGCGAGGCGATGAACAGCGGCTCGCCGGGATAGCCGTTGGGCCCGAAATCGTGGCGCACGACGGTGCCGGTCTGGAAGTCGACCTTGGCGAGCTGCTGCTGCAGGCCCGCTACCCGGTCGGCGCGATTGCAGGCGATGTAGGCGTAGCGATGGCGCTTGCCGACATAGGCCGGGTTGATGACGGGAAACTCGTTGGCGGTTCCGGTGTCGTAGGTCCGGCTATCCACCTTGCCCGTGGACAGATCCACCCGGAGGCGCGTGAGGGTCGCCATGCCGTGTGACGGCCATTCCGACTTCCAGTAGTTGCGCAGCGCCTGGCCGATGGTCAGATAGTCGGGGTAGCGCGCCAGGTCGAGCACCAGCGCGCCGTCCTCCTCGTAGCCGTTGGCAAAGTGGAACTGGAAGAAGGCGTCGGTCTCGATGATGCGCGGCTGGCCGCCGGCGCGCGGCACCAGCAGGATCAAGCTGGGCTTCCTGCCTTCCCAATGCAGGGCCGCGTCGAAGCTCTTGAAGCCGAGCAGGAAGGCGAGCGGCGTCGACAGGATCGGCCCGATGCAGAACACCAGATGGTTCTTCGTCAGCACGAAATCGTGGTTCATCACCGCATAGGGCAGGGTGATCTTCGGCAGCGCCGTCAGGACACCCTTGGCGAGGCGATAGGGGGTGAGCGTGCACCTGGCGCCGTAGTCGACGCCGAAGTTGAACAGCTCGCCGGTGTCGGGATCGCGCTTGGGATGGGCGGAAAAGGCCTTCACCTTGCCGCCGAACGCCTCGACGCCGCGCGTCTCCAGCGTGGCCGGGTCCATGGCGAAGGGCGGCCCGCCCTCCCACAGCGACAGCAGCCGGTCGCCCTCCATCACCACCGAGGTGTTGGAGACGTTGGCCGGCAGCCGGAAGGCGTTGGCCAGCACGCCGCCCGGCCGCATCTTGCCGAAGCCGCGATGCATGATGCGGCCGGAGGCCGTCTCGTCTCGGTAGTTGTCGGTGCGGACATAGCGGTTGCGGAAGCGGATGCCGTCGTCGCCGAAGCGCAGCGAGGCGATCATGCCGTCGCCGTCGAACCAGTGCGCGAACCACTGGCCGCCGAGCTCGTTGCGGCCCGAGCCGTTGCGGAACAGCGTGCCTCGGAGCGTCGCCGGCACCTGGCCGTCGATCTCCTCGACCAGATAATCGTGCTCCTCGGTGAGTGAGCGGAAGCCCGCGCTCCACGGGTAGGCATCGGTTGTCATCCTGGCGAGGATATCACGTCAGGCGCAGATCGTCGGCACCATGGAGTTGGCGAAGGTTTTCAGATCGGATGCCTTGGCGCCCAGGCGCGCGCGGATGGCGATCGCGTACATGATGGCGCCGGCCATGCGCGCGCGGGCCGAGGGCGTGGGCCTTGCCGGCAGGTCGCTGGCGGCGAATGCGCGTTCCAGGCTTTTCTCGATGGCGGCCAGGAGCTCGGCGGCGGCCGCCGCGATCTTCGGGTAGGTCGGCGATTCGACGGCGGCGGTGCCGACAATCATGCAGCCCGGCCGGTGCGGCGGCGCGGTGTAGAGATCGATCGCCGCCGAATAGACGCGGGCAAGGCGCTGCTGGATCGTCCCGGGGCCGGCCAGGATCGCGTCCAGGCCCTCGATGCTCTTGGTGCCGTAGAAGCGCAGCGTGGCGATGTAGAGCTGTTCCTTGTCGCCGAACGCGGCGTACAGGCTCGGCCGGTTGAGGCCCGCGGCCGCCGCCAGCTCGTCGAGCGAGGCGCCGGTGAAGCCCTTGGCCAGGAACACGCCGCGGACTTTCTCAAGTACCTCCTCGGTACTGAAGCCGCGCGGGCGGCCGCGTGAACGTTTCGTTATTTCTGTACCGGTTCGCATAATTTGCCTTGACGTCGCTCCGCGTCCGTATTTCTGTACCGTATCGCACAAAACCAAGGAGGATGCGATGGAACTGTTCGCCTCGCCCATGGCCTGCTCTCTCGCCTCGCATATCACGGCGCTGGAAGCAGGTCTGCCCGTCAAGGTCCGGTTCGTCGAGAACAAGAAGACCGACGACGGCGGCGACTACTATCAGATCTCGGCCAAGGGCTACGTGCCGGCGCTCCGGCTGGACGACGGCCAGATCCTGAACGAGGGCCCGTCGGTACTGCAGTACCTGGCCGACGCTGCGCCCAAGAGCGGCCTGGCGCCGGCCTGGGGCACGGTCGAGCGCTACCAGCTCATCGATACGCTGAACTACCTGTCGACCGAGCTGCACAAGCGCATCTTCTACAACGTGTTCAATCCCAACGCGGCCGACGTGACCAAGGAAGCGGCGCGCGCGCTGTTCGCGCCGACCTTCGATTACCTGTCGAAGAAGCTCGGCACCGGCGACTACCTCGTCGGCGACAAGTTCACCGTGGCCGACGCGTATCTTGTCACGATGCTGAACTGGGCGGTGTTCCTGAAAGTCGACCTCTCGAAGTGGCCGACCATCGCCGCCTACCATCAGAAGCACCTCAAGCGCCCGTCCGTCGTCCAGGCGATGGGCGTGGAGATGGCCGAGCGGCAGCGCCGGGCGGCTTAGCTTCCTCCCCAGCGAAGCTGCTACGGATTGGACACATCTCTGAGGGCCCATCCGGCTGCCATTGGGAAGAAGTAGTCAAGGCC
>WHTW01000106.1 GCA_009377525.1 Rhodospirillales bacterium | reverse complement strand
ACTCATGCTACAGAATCTTATTCCTGACCTCGGATCAAGTCCGACAGGCTGCTAGGGCGGGGACAATGCTGGACTTCTTCGATGTCTTTCTGCTCGAGGCGATCATCAGCGGTATCCTGCTCGGCGGCCTGCTCGCCCTGCTGGCGCTCGGCCTCAACCTGATCTTCGGCGTCATCGACGTGGTGTGGATCTGCTACGCCGAGCTGATCATGATCGGCATGTACGGCATGTACTATCTCGTGCAGGTCTACGGCCTGCCGTATTACGCTGCCGCGCCGCTGGCGATCCTCCTCGTCGCCGGACTCGGGGTGGTGCTGCACTACCTGGTGATCGAGCCGCTGCTCGACGCCGCGCCGATCAACCAGCTGCTGGCCACCGGCGGCGTGCTGTTCTTCCTGCAGAGCTTCGCGACGGTGGCCTTCGGCATCGACTTCCGCAATCTCGGGATCCGCATGCCGGTGCTGGCGATCGGCGAGATGCATTTCAGCTATGCCCGCCTGCTGGCCTTCCTCGCGGCGCTGGGCGGCATGCTGGTGATCTACCTGTTCATGACACGCACCTACATGGGCACGGCCATCCGGGCGATCTCGCAGGACCGCCAGATCATGGCGTTGATGGGCGTCGACACCCGCAAGCTGTACCTCGTGACCTCGGCGCTGGGCGGCGGCCTGGCCGGCCTCGCCGCCTGCCTGCTGGTCCTGCAGTACGACGTCCATCCCTTCGTCGGCCTGTCGTTCGGCCCCATCACCTTCCTGATCGTCGTGCTGGGCGGCCTCGGCAATTTCGTCGGCGGCTTCGCTGCCGCCTTCGTCTTCGCCGTGATCATTTCCCTGGGCGGTCTCTACTCCGACCTCGAATGGGGCTATGTGCTGGCCTTCGCGTTCTTCATCCTGATGATGTTCATAAGACCGCAGGGCCTGTTGGCGAGGCGCTCATGAACACCCGCCTTGCCTGGCCCGTCGCCGTCGCGGTCCTGATCGCGCTGCCTTTCGTCTATCGCGATCCTTACCACCTGCACATCCTGATCCTCATCCTGATCTGGTCCTTCGCCTACACCTCGTGGTCGATGATGGGCCGCTTCGGTCTCGTCTCGCTGGGTCATGGCGGCTTCATGGGGGTCGGTGCCTATGTGACGGCGCTGCTGTGGAACCATCTCGGCATCTCGCCCTGGCTCGGCATCCCGATCGCGCTGCTCTGCGCCGGGACATTGGCGCTGCTGGTCGCCTATCCCTGCTTCCGCTTCCGCATCACCGGCCACTATTTCGCGCTGGTGACACTGGCGCTGTCGGGCATCGTGCTGCAGGTCATCACCGCGACGCGCGACTGGACCGGCGGCTCGCTCGGCTACACGCCGGAGCGCACCAAGGGCAACCACATCCTGGCGCTGCAGTTCGACGACAAGACGGTGTGGTACCTGATCGCGCTCGCCGTGTGGCTGGCGGGCCTGCTGATCTGGCATTTGGTCGACCGCAGCATGGCGCGCTATGCCATGGAGGCGATCTCGGCGGACGAGGACGCTGCGGCTGCGGCCGGCGTCAACGTCACCTTCGAGAAGCTCAGGATCACCGTGATCAGCGCCCTGATGACGGCGCTGTCCGGCGCGCTCTACTGCCAATACCAGATGTTCATCTCGCCCGACACGGTGAGCGGCATCGCCGTCTCCCTGCAGATGGTGTTCGCCGTCGTGGTCGGCGGCATCTACGTGGCGCTCGGTCCCACCGTGGGCGCCGTCATCACGCTCCTGCTGGCCGAGTTCCTGCGCATCTTCTTCGGTACAAAGGCGGTCGGCTGGGACAACCTGGTCTACGGCGTGCTGCTGGTGCTGTTCATCATCTTCCTGCCGAAGGGTATTCTGGGCAGCCTGCTCGAGCGCCTGAAGAGCGGCCGGGCGAAGGCGCCGGCCGTGAGGAAGCCTGCTTAGGCGCGGCTGATCGCGGCGATCTCGAGCGGCGCCTCGCGGCCGCGCACGGCCAGCGTCGGCAACGGTTCGGCGACGACACCGGCCGGCAGGGCCGAGCGCGCCAGCAGGTCGGCCGAGACCAGCACGTCGCGTCCCAGCATCTTGGCGGCGTCCAGCAGCCGCGCCGCCACGTTCAGCGTGTCGCCGACATAGGCGATCTCGCGGCGCACGTCGCCGATCTCGCCGGCAACGATCTCGCCGTAGTGCAGGGCGGCACGGAACTCGGGCTCGACGCCGAACCGCTTGCGGTATTGGCTGCGATTCGCCGCGATCAAGTCGAGGGCAATGAAGGGACAGGCGAGCACGTCGCCGTCGGCTAGCGCTCGCTTGCTCGGCCAGGTCAGGATGGCCTCGTCGCCGACGTATTTGTGGATCTCCGCCTCGCATTCCAGCGCCGCGTCGGCGATGTCGCGGAAGAACAGGTTCAGGAGCTCATGGAAGCGGATCGCGCCCAGCCGCTCGGCGAGCCCCGTCGAATCCTTCATGTCGATGAGCAGGAACGCCCGCTCCTCGCGCTTGGGCTGGACATAGTGGCCGGTCAGGAAGTTCTTGAGCGTGCCGAAGCCCAGAAGGCGGCCCATCTCGAAAACCAGGTTGCCGAACACCGACATGGCGGTGGCGAAGGCCAAGCCCTCGAAGAGAGACCCGAGGGTGAAGCGGTCCGGCATCAAAGGCATGAACAGCAGGCGTACCAGGATTAGCGCGCCGATGATCACCGCGAGGTAGACCAGGACCTTGATCGCGAAGAACAGCACGAGCGGTAGCCGCCGCAGGCGGCGCAGCGGACCCTGGCTCGCAGAGCGCAATTCGAAGAAGACGATCGGGGTGGCGATCATGATTGATGTGATGACGCCGAACAGTGCTGAAACCCACAGATTCGCGCCGTCAGGGGCCGAGAGAACACTAAAGCACGCGCTGACGACGCCGCTCGCCAGGTTGATCGAAAGGATGATCTGCCAAGCCCGACGGGCGCGTCGCGTGAGGCTCATGCAGAGCGCCGGCTCAAGGCTCTCTGGAACGTCGCGTGGTCGACATTGCCGCCGGAGCAGACCACGGCCACCGCGCGGCCCTTCACCGGCAGCTTGTCGGTCAGTGCCGCTGCCAGCGCCACCGCGCCGCCCGGCTCGACCACGAGCTTGAACTCGCGGAAGGCCGTCTCCATGGCGTCGAGCACCTCGTCGTCGGTCACGACCAGGCCCGGCCCCAGGAGCTGTTTGGCGATCGGGAAGGTGACGTCGCCCGGCGTCGGCGCCAGCAAGGCATCGCAGATCGAGCCCGAGAGCTTGTCGTTGCTCTGCTTGGTGCCGCTCGCCAGCGAACGGGCGAGGTCGTCGAAGCCCGCGGGTTCGCCCGCATGCATGCTGGTGCCGGGGCTCAGACCCTTCACGGCAAGCGCGATGCCGGTCGACAGGCCGCCGCCCGAGCAGGGCGCGGCCACCGCATCGAGCGTGACGGCCAGCGCCTTGGCCTGCTCGACGATCTCCAGCCCCGCCGTGCCCTGGCCGGTCAGGATCCACGGATGGTCGTAGGGCGGCACGACCGTGGCGCCGGTCTTGGCTGCTATGCCCATGCCGATCTCCTCGCGGCTTTCCTTGACGCGATCGTGCAGCACGACCTCGGCGCCCGAGGCCTTGGTGTTGGCGATCTTGAGCGCGGGCGCGTCGGCCGGCATGACGATGGTGGCCTTCATGCCCATCAGGCGCGCGGCCTCGGCGAGGCCCTGCGCATGGTTGCCCGACGACCAGCCGACGACGCCCTTCTTGCGGTCGGCCTCGCTCATCTGGCTGAGGAAGTTGTAGGCACCGCGCAGCTTGAACGAGCCGGTGCGCTGCAGGCACTCGGCCTTGATGAGGAGACGTCCGCCCAGCCGCGCGTTGACGCGCGCGTTCTCCAGCAGCGGCGTGCGGATGGCCACGCCCTCGAGGCGGCGGGCGGCGGCCAAAATATCGTCGAAGGTCGCGGACGCGGACATCAGGAAACACCGAGCAGGGAGGGGAGGTGGGAAAGGTCGTCGATCGTGGCCACGGTCCCGCCGGGCAGGTTGTCGTCGGTTGCGCGGGCGCGGTTGACCCACACGGTGGCGAAGCCGAAGTGCGCGGCGCCATGGGCATCCCAGCAGTTGGACGACAGGAAGCACACCTTGTCCGGCGTCACGCCGCAGCGCTGCCCGACCAGGCGATAGACGCGCTCATCGGGCTTGAACACCCGGGCGTCGTCGGCGCTCAGCACCGCCTCGAAGCGGTCGGCCAGGCCGGACGCCTTCACCATGGGATCGAGCATCTCGGGATTGCCGTTCGACAGGATGGCGAGCCGCTTGCCGGCGCGCCTCAGCTTGTCGAGCATGGCCGGCACTTCGGGGAAGGGATCGAGCGCGAGATAGGCGCCCATCAGCTTCTCGCGCGCGTCGGCGTCACTGATGCCGTGGGCGGCGAGGCAATGATCGAGCGCCTCACCGGTCACCTGCCAGAACTTGGCGTAGGCGCCCATGCCGTTGCGCAGCCAAGTGTACTGGATCTGCTTGGCGCGCCACAGGTCGGCCAGGGCGTCGGCCTTGGGGCCGATCGCGGGGCGATGTCGGGCGACGGCCGAGTTGAAGTCGAACAGCGTGCCGTAGGCGTCGAAGACGCAGATCTCGGTGGCGGCGAGGGGCGCGGTCATGAATTGCTCCTGTCGGGCGATGACCGTAAAGCACGTTCCGTCCGGCTGGAATCAGCCGGACGGAACGTGCCCTTTGGGTGAGGCGCCCGAAACAACGCGCGTTTCCGGTCGGAGGGAACCGCAAGCGGTTCCCTCCGACCGGAAGCCGCTCTAGGCTAACAAGCATGTTCATCGCCATCGTTCAAATCCCCATGGCCAAGCGGCCGCGTGACGCGGCGGTCGAGGCCGCCGCCAAGTCGGCGCCGACCTACACCGCGCTCGGCGCCAAGGGACTGTTGAAGAAGTATTACCTCAACGGCGAGGCCGGTGGTGGCGGTGTGTATCTCTGGGAATCGGAGGCAGCGGCGCGCGCCTGGTATACGTCGGAATGGGAAAAGCGCATGGCGGCCGCGTTCGGCGCCACGCCGACCGTGACCTACTATGACAACCACGTCGTGGTCGACAACGAGACGGGAAAAGTCCACGTCGACGACCAGACTGCCTGAAAGAGGAAACGCACATGCAAAAGCGCAGGCTGGGCCGCACGGGCCTGGAAGTATCGGTATTGGGTTACGGCGCGGGCGCCGTCGGCGGGCTGTTCACCAAGGGCGCGGCGGCCGACCAGGAGCGCGCGATTGCGCGCGCCATCGACGCCGGCATCAACTATTTCGACACGGCTGCGCGCTACGGCGACGGCGAGTCCGAGAAGAACCTCGGCCGCGTCCTGAAGTCGCGCAAGGCCAATGTCGTCGTCGGCACCAAGTTCCGATTGACGACCGAGGATCGCGCCCATGCCGGCAAGGCGATCGAGCGGAGCCTGGAGGAGAGCCTGAGCCGCATGGGCTGCGATCATGTCGACCTCTTCCAGCTCCACAATCCGCTGGTCGCCAAGGATGCCGGCGACAAGCTTGCGATCGACATCGCGCTCAACGAGGTCGCGCCGGCGCTGGAGAAGCTCAGGAAGGCAGGCAAGACTCGCTTCATCGGATTCAGCGGGGTCGGCGAGACGGCGGCGCTGCATCGCGCCATCGATTCTAAGCTCTTCGACACCGTCCAGGTCGTCTACAACGCCCTCAATCCCAGCGCCGGCGGCGCCATGCCCAAGGGCGCGCCCGGCCAGGACTACGGCCGGATGCTGGAGAAGGCCAAGGCCGCGGACATGGGCACGATCATCATCCGCGCGCTCGCGGGCGGCGCACTCTCCGGCACGACCGAGCGGCATCCCCTGGCCATGCAATCGGTCGACCCGATCGGTTCGGCGCCCGACTTCTCGGGCGACGTGGCGCGGGCCAGGGAGCTCGAGCCGCTGGCGCGCGAGAGCGGCTCGGCCAGTCTGACCGAGTTTGCCGAGCGTTTCGTCATCGCGCATCCCGCGGTCTCGACGATGCTCGTCGGCTACTCGACGCTCGACCATCTCGAGGCCGCGATCGCCGCGGTGGACAAGGGGCCTTTGCCGGAGGCGGCCCTGAAGCGCATTGCTTGAAATTCGGGCCGATACGTCGTATATACACGGATATACGAGGTATCGCACATGCCAGTGGCCCGGACCCGCACTTTCAAGAGCGGCAACAGCGAAGCCATCCGTCTGCCCAAGGACGTGGCGTTCGGCGAGGATACGGAGCTCGTCGTCGTTCGCTCGGGGGACGTGATGACGATCTACCCGGCGGCGACATCCATTCCCGCAATGATCAAGCGTCTGCGTTCGCTGCCGGCACCGCCGACCATCGAGCAGCGAGACAAAGAAGAATTGCCGGAGCGGCCGCGGCTCTGATGGCTTTTCTTCTGGATACCGACGTGGCTATCCACCTGCGAGACGGCGACCCTGCGATCACCGCCAAGGTGGGTGCGCTCGACGACGCGGTGCTCATGTCGATCGTCACTCGAGTCGAGCTGGAAGGCGGAGTCTATCGCGAGCCAGCCCATGCTCAAGTGAGGCGAGCGCGCCTCGACGCGATCCTGGCTGCGATCCCGACGGTAGCGTTCGACGATGCCGCCGCCGACGCCTACGGTGCAATTGTGGCCAGTGCGGGTTATTCGCGCCGGAAGTTGCTCGACCGCATGATCGCGGCGCAGGCGCTTGTCCATCGCTCGACGCTGGTCACCATCAATGCCGGCGACTATGCCGACGTCTCCGGGCTTTCCCTGCTTGCATGGTGATGCCGTGAGCGGCGCACTGCGGACGGCACGGCGAACAGGACGAAAAGCAGCGCCATCAGGCCGAGCAGGCCCCATAGCGGCAGCGACCTGTCGATCTCGTAGAGCATCGTGCTCGCCACGGGGCCCAGGATGAATCCGATGCCCTGGGCCGCCGCCGACAGCCCGGCGACCGCGCCTTGCCGGTCGCTCGGTACCGCCAGGGATGCTCCCGCCATGTAGCCCGGTATCAGCAGTCCGGCGCCGATGCCCAGCAGGGCGTACGACAGGAAGTAGGCCGCGGCGGTTGCGGTGAGCAGCAGGGTAGCGAGGCCCGCGACCCAGAAGAGCGCGCCCGCGAGGATCATCCGGCGCGCCGGCCATCGCAGGACCCGGACCTGCAGGATCTGCATGAGGAGCAGCGCCACGCCGACGAGCGTGAGGGCGACGGCGAGCTGCGGCCCGGTCTCGGCGGTGCTGAGGCCGAGCTTCTCCTGGAAATAGAAGCCGCCGCTGATCTGGATCGTGACGATGGAGAACATCGTCAGCACGCCAGCCAGAAGCCAGGGCAGCAGGGCCGGCGCAAACGGATTGACCGCCGCTGCTTTTGCGCGCGCACCTGGCGCCACCGCGGGGACAGTGACGGCGACGATGAAGAAGGAGACCAGGCACAGCACCGTCGCGAGCACGAAGGGCCAGATCAGGCCGTGCAAGGCCAGCAGCCCGCCGAGTGCGGGGCCTACGACAAGTCCGACGCCGTTGGCGGCGCCGATGTAGGCCATGCCGGAACTCCGCTCGTCGGCTCTGGTATTGTCGGCCATCAGCGCCTGGGCGCCGGCGGGAACTGCCGGCTGGAAGCTGCCGACAAGGGCGCGCGTCGCGGCAAGCAGCAGGAACAGCGTCGAGCCGGAGAGCGTCGCGGCAAGACCGGACCAGACGGTCGCGGTGTGGAGCACGTAGCCTGCGAACAGGCCGGCGAACCCCGCCAGCATGACGCGCTTGCGGCCGAAGCGGTCGCTTGCCGTTCCCCAGGCCGCCGCCGCGACCGCCGTCGCTATGGAGCCGATCGAGATCATCCAACCGCCCTCGGCCACCGAGAGGCGAAGCTCGCGGATCAGCGGCGCTATGATCGGCAGGATGATCGTTGTGCCAAGGGTTGATAGCGCGATGCTGACAAAGATCATCGACTTGATGCGTTTCATCGCTCGCCCGTCGGATTGCTGCGTCGCCTCGAATATGTGATGCTTTATTCACATTTTCGATTCGCATTCGGCGAGGCCCCGATGGCGTCCCAGTTTGTCGACGCAAATCCGCGAAAATTGCCATGTCAGGCGCGTTCCAAGGCCACGGTCGATGCCGTGATCACGGCGGCGGCTCAGGTTTTGATCGAGCGGGGATACGAGGGCGCCACGACGGCCCGCGTCGCCGAGCGCGCCGGCGTCAGTGTCGGCTCGCTCTACCAGTACTTCCCGAACAAGGAGGCCCTGATCGCCGTTCTGATCGAACGCCATGCCGACGAAATCGTGGGGATCATGCAGCAGGCGCTGAACGATCCGGCGAACGCCACTCTGGAAGACGGCCTGCGGGCGATCATCCGCGCCGGCACCTCGGCGCATCACCTCGATCCGACCCTCCACAAGATCCTGAACGAGCAGGTGCCGAGGGCGGGCCGCCTGGCCAAGGCAATGGACACGAGCCGGCAGATCACCCGGGCGATCGAGCGGTTCCTGCGCGCTCACGCCTCGGAGATGAAGCCGGGATGCGATCCGGCCGTCGCCGCGATCGTCATCGAGACAGCCCTGGAGGCGCTTGCCCACAAGGCCGTCATCGAACGTCGAGACCTGCTGGCCGACGGTCTCATCGAGCGCGAGATCTTCAGCTTGATCGCAGGCTATGTGTCGCGACCGAATGGCAAACGTCGGCGCTCTTAGCTACGCCCCACCGCCGGCGGCACCGTCCTGAACGGCCCGTTCAGCCGGTCGCGATAGACGACCACGCCTTCCATGATGCGCTGCACGTAGTTGCGCGTCTCGCGGAAGGGGATCAGCTCGATCCAGTCGACCATGTCGATCTTGCCGTTGCGCGGATCGCCCATCGTCTCCAGCCATCGCGCCACGCGGTTGGGGCCGGCATTGTAGGCGGCGAGCGCGATCTCGTAGGAGCCGCCGAAGCGGCCCAGCATCTCGGTCAGGTACTGGCTGCCGAGCTGCACGTTGTAGGCGGGATCGCGGGTGAGCTTGTCCTGGATGAAGGGCACGCCCAGGCGGCCAGCCACGTCGCGCGCCGTGCCGGGCAAAAGCTGCATCAGGCCGAGCGCGCCGGACGAGGAGACGGCCGCGGCGTTGAACGAGCTTTCCTGGCGCGTCACGGCGAGCGCCAGCGCCCGCTCGATCGCGCCCGTGCCGCCGAGATCGACCACCGGGAAGGCGGTGTCGAACAGCACGACGCCGCTTTCGGTCGCGCGCCGCGCCACGGTCAGCGCCACGTCGGGCCGCTTCAGCTCGACGGCGAGCTGGCCTAGCAAGGCGGTCTCGCCCGGCGCCGTCACCATGCGCGCCAGCCGCAGCAGGAACGGCCGCGTGCGCTCGAAGTCGCCCGCCTGGCCGAGATAGCGCGCCATGGCCACCAGCTCGCGGCCGCCCAGCGACTGGCGGTCGGCATCGGTGGCGACAGGGTCGGTCGGCAGCCGAGCGGCAGTGCGCGGCAGCTTGCGCGTGGCAAGCTGGCCGTAGAACGTCTGGCCGAATGACGAAGCGCGGCCGTACCAGTCGTTGGCTTCCTTGGCGCGACCGGCGGCTTCGTGGGTGCGGCCCAGCCAATAGGCGGCGCGGCTCTTGGAGATGCCCGTCGTCACGCCGTCGTGCAGCGTCTGGAAGTGCTTCTGGGCCTCGGCCGTCTTTTTCAGATGGCGCAACGCGATCCAGCCAGCCAGGAACTCGGCTTCCGCGAAGGAGACGCCGCGCGTGAGGCCGTGCGGCACCACGACGGCGTAGGCGTCCGCCGCACGCCCGGCGGCCAAGAGGTCGCGTGCGACCTGGTTGCGCTCGTTCCACCACGCATTGTTCTGATTGGCGACCGGCTTGGCGAGCAGCGCTCTTGCATCGTCGAGGCTGCCGGTGCGGCGCATCCATCGCGCGCGCTCGAGCTTGATCGCGGGCGCGTCGAGCTTGGCCGGCGCCACGCCGCGCAGCACGGTCACCGCATCGGCCGCGCGCGTCGCCATCGCCAGGCGCGCATTGGCAAGCGGCTGGTAGGCGGGCGGCAGCTTGGCCACGAGATCGCGTGCGACCTGCGGCTTGCCTTCGAGCATCAGGCGGTCGAAGCGGGCGATGTGGTCTTCGCCGCTCAGCAGATGGCCGTAGCGGTTCAGGAACTCGTTCTCATCGGCGTTGCGGAAGGTGGCGCCGCGCCAGCTGCCGCTTGCGAACTTCTTCAGGTCGTTGGGGCTTGCCGCCTGGGCCGCCTCCATCCGGCGCATGTTGCCGGTGCTGGTGAGCGGCGGAAAGGCCGTGAAATAGCGGAAGACCTCGGACGGCGGCGTCTCGGGGCCGATGCGGTCCTCGGCCTGGCGGCGCAGCACCTCGGGCTCGGGCCAGTCGGGCTGTTCGCGCAGGAAGCGCCAGGTGTCGGCGAAGGAGGCCTCGGTCTTGGGCGCCATCCGCAGGATGCTCCAGTCGACGTAACGGTCGAGCAGGGTGTGGCGAAAGTTGGCGACGGCGGCGCGCGCGTCGGCCCAGCGGCTTTCGTCGACAGCCTTGATGGCGGCGGCGAGCGAGGCGGCCTCGGCCGGGGTGAGCGGCTTGGCTGAGCCGCTCAGCGCCTGGGCGACGTCGCTGGGCGTGGGCGGCGGGATCAGGTTGCCCGTGCCCTCGCTGATCGGCTGAGCGGCGGCGGCCGGCGGCACCGCAGGCCTGGGGGCTGGCGCTGGCGTCGTCGAGCCGGTGGGGACACGCCGCACGCCGGTATCGGGCGTGCCGCTGGCCGGCTGATCGCTGCTCTGGCCGCGCAGAATGGTGACGCCGCCCTGTTGGGCATGGGCGGGTTGCGCCGCGGTCAACGCAGCGAGCACGAGGAGGGGGTAGACAGGGCTTTTCACGCTAGAGCGGTTTCCGATCGGATGGAACCGCTTGCGGTTCCATCCGATCGGAAACGCGCGCGGGGGCCATCTTTGGTTCACAGGGCACATCCCGCCCGGCTGGAATCAGCCGGACGGAATGCGCTTCTAGGAATCGTAGGCAGGGACTTGCGGCATCACAATGGCAAGTTGCTCATCTTGCCGGGACAAGGGGTGGAGCCTAGACTGACCGATGCAAGAAGAATCGGAGGGGAAAGCCATGTTCACCGGGTCGCTCGTTGCGCTCATCACCCCGTTCAAGAACGGATCGGTCGACGAGAAAGGCTTCGAGAAGTTCGTGGCCTGGCAGATCAAGGAAGGCACCGACGGACTTGTGCCCTGCGGCACGACCGGCGAGTCGCCGACGCTCTCCACTGAAGAGCACAAGCGGGTGATCGACATCTGCATCGCCGCCGCCAAGGGCACCGGCGTGCCGGTGATTGCGGGCACCGGCTCCAACTCGACCGACGAGGCGATCGAGCTCACCAGGCACGCCAAGAAGGCCGGCGCCGACGCCGCGATGCTGGTCGTGCCGTACTACAACAAGCCGACCCAGGAAGGCCTGTTCCAGCACTTCAAGACGGTGGCCGAAGCCGTCGACATCCCGATCCTGCTCTACAACGTGCCGCCACGTACCGGCGGCGACATGCAGGTCGACACCGTGGTGCGGCTCTCTCAGGTCAAGAACATCATCGGCATCAAGGATGCGAGCTACGACATGGCGCGCCCGACCTTGACCAAGCTCAGGGCCAAGAAGGGCTTCCTGCAGCTCTCCGGCGAGGATGCCAGCGCCGTGGGCTTCCTGGCGCAGGGCGGTGACGGCTGCATCTCGGTGACCGCCAATGTGGCGCCGCGGCTGTGCGGCGACATGCACGATGCGTGGAAGAAGCGCGACCTCGACAAGGTGTTCGAACTGCAGGACCGGCTGATGCCGCTGCACAAGGCGCTGTTCGTCGAAACCAGCCCGGCGCCCGTGAAATACGGCGCCGAGCTTCTCGGCCAAGCCAGCGCCAAGCTGCGCCTGCCGCTGGTCGAATGCACCGAGCCCACCAAGAAGCAGGTGCGCGACGCCATGGTCCATGCGGGCCTGATCAACTAGGCAAGAGTTCACCTTGGCCAAGAAACCGGACCTGGACCGCACGGTGGTGGCCCAGAACCGCAAAGCGCGGCACAACTACTTCATCGAGGAGGTCTTCGAGGCCGGGCTGGCGCTGACCGGCACCGAGGTCAAGTCGCTGCGCGGCGGGCGCAGCACGATCGCCGAATCTTACGTGACGGAAGAGGGCGGCGAGGCCTGGCTGGTCAATGCCAACATCCCGATCTATGCCTCGGGCAACCGCTTCAATCACGAGCCGCGACGGCCACGCAAGCTGCTGCTGCATCGCAAGCAGATCAACAAGCTCATAGGCGCCATCCAGCGCGAGGGCCGCACCGTCGTGCCGCTGCAGGTCTATTTCAATCCGCGCGGCCGCGCCAAGATCGAGATCGCCCTGGTCACCGGCAAGCAGGCGCACGACAAGCGCCAGGCCATCAAGGACCGCGATTGGCAGCGCCAGCGCTCGCGGCTGCTGAGCCACCGACGATAATGGAGCGCGGGCCTCCGACCCGCGTCATGAGCGGGCCGGAGGCCCGGGCTCCGATGAGGACCCGCCATGCTGCTCGCTGAAGAACAAGTCCTGATCCGCGACACCGCCCGCGCCTTCGCGCAGGAGAAGGTGGCGCCGCACGTCCGCGCGTGGGAGGCGGCAGGCGAGATCCCGCGCGCGCTGCTCGCCGAGATGGGCCGACTGGGCTTCATGGGCATGTGCGTGCCTGCTGAATGGGGTGGCGCAGAAGCGGGCATGGTGTCCTACGTGCTGGCGCTGGAGGAGATCGCGGCGGCCGACGGTGGGCTCTCCACGGTGATGAGCGTCAACAACTCGCCCGATTGCGCGGCGTTGCTGGCCTACGGCTCGCCCGAGCAGAAGGAGCGCTGGCTGAAGCCGCTGGCGCGCGGCGAGATGCTGGGCGCCTTTTGCCTCACCGAGCCGCAGGCAGGCTCCGACGCTTCGAACCTCAAGACTCGTGCCGAGCGGCGGGGCAATGGCTGGGTGCTGAACGGGGTGAAGCAGTTCATCACGTCGGGCCGCACGGCAGACATGGCGCTGGTCTTCGCCGTCACCGATCCGGCGGCACCCAAACGCGGCATCTCCTGTTTCATCGTGCCGACCAGGACCCCCGGCTACCGCGTTGCCTCGATCGAGAAGAAATTGGGGCAGAAATCGTCCGACACCTGCCAGATCGCCTTCGAGGATTGCGTCGTCGGTGCCGACGCCATGCTCGGCCAGGAAGGCGAGGGCTACCGCATCGCACTGGCAAACCTGGAAGCCGGTCGCATCGGCATCGCCGCCCAGGCCGTCGGCATGGCGCGCGCCGCCTTCGAAGCCGCGCGCGCCTATGCCGGTGAGCGCGAGGCGTTCGGCACCAAGATTGTCAATCACCAGGCGGTGCAGTTCCGCCTCGCCGACATGGCGACCAAGGTCACGGTGGCGCGCCAGATGGTGCTGCATGCGGCAACGCTGCGCGACGCCGGCCGCCCATGCCTCACCGAAGCCGCAATGGCCAAGCTATATGCGTCGGAGATGGCCGAGGAGGTGTGCTCGGCCGCAATTCAGATCCACGGCGGGTACGGATACGTATCGGACTATCTGGTGGAGAAGATCTGGCGGGACGTTCGCGTCTGTCAGATCTACGAAGGCACCAGCGACGTGCAGCGCATCCTGATCGGCCGCGGATTGTCAGCTTTGTAGGGGGCCTGCGATCCCTTGTTCCCGGGCCGTCGCCGTGCGACTATTGCGCGGTGTGAGGCAAGAAGGCCGCAAAAAGCGGTTTTTGGGGAGCACAGGGGGAGCCGGGCGACGGATGGTCGGTCGTGCGCCGTAGGAATGTAGTCGTCGTTGCCATCGCCGCGGCCCTGCTGTCGGCGACGAGTCCCGCTGTCGCCCAGGACAAGGACAAGACGGCCGGCAAGCCCAAGGATTTCGGTGCCGTCCCGACACGGATGATCCATATGCAGACCGCCTTCAATCCGGCCCTGCCGGGGTCGGGTGAGGGGGTGCGGATCTTCACACGTACCGTGAAACGCATGTCGGGTGGCACGCTGGCGATCAAGATCGTCGAGCCTGGCCGCATCGCGCCGACCGCCGACATGCTGGACGCTATCATCGCTGGCGACCTCGAAGCCGCCTTCACCTGGTCGGGTTACGCCGCCGCCAAGGCAGCCGTCTTCGGCGTGTTCGCCACCGTGCCCTTCGGCCCGGCGACCGAGGACATGACCTCGTGGATGCTGGAAGGCGACGGCAGCCGCATCCATCGCGAGGCCTACGAGAAGCTCGGTGTGGTCGGCATCCCCTGCGGCATCCAGGGCGCCAAGGGCGGCGGCTGGTTCCGCACCGAGCTCAACTCCGTGGCCGACTTCAAGGGCCAGCGCCTGCGCTTCGGCCGCTATGCCGGCGAGGTCGTGGCGATGCTCGGGGCCACCCAGGTGCCGCTGCCGCCGGGCGAGTTCTTCTGGAAGCTGCAGCAGGGCCAGGTCGACGGCGGCGAGATGTCGACGCCGGCCATCGACGCCGCGCTCGGCTTCGACAAGCTCGGTCTGCCTTACTACATGCCGGGCTGGCAGCAGCCCTCGGCCGTGCTCGATTTTCTGATGCGCAGGGACAAGTGGGAGACGCTCTCGCCCATGCTGCGCATCCAGGTCGAGACGGCCTGCCGCGCCAACATCGCCTGGATGCTGAGCCGCTCGCCGCATCTGCAGGGCATGGCGATGGAGAAGCTCAAGGCCTCGGGCGTCGCCATCAAGCAGTGGGCCCCGGAGCTTCTGAAGGTGTTCCGGGCCAAGTCCGAGATTGTCCTAAAGGAACAGGCTGAGCGCGATCCCGATTTCGCCGCGGCGCTGGCCAACCAACGCGCCTTCATCGGCCAGAGCATCGACTGGCGGAAGCTGTCGCGGGTGCCGTAAAGCCTCGCGCAACGCAAACCGACCTCTAGCACCCTTGCACCGCAGCGTCCGTCCGGGCAGTTTGGCCCGGCATGACGATCCTTTCCTCGCAGGTCGACACCCGTTCTGACACATTCAAGCGCAACGCCGAGGCGATGCGCACCCTGGTCGCCGACCTCAAGACCCGTACCGACAAGGTGCGGCTGGGCGGCGGCGAGGAATCGCGCAAACGCCACGTCGCGCGCGGCAAGCTCCTGCCGCGCGAGCGCGTGCGGGCGTTGCTCGATCCCGGTTCACCGTTCCTCGAGCTGTCGCCGCTCGCCGCCATGGGCATGTACGACAACGAGGCGCCGGGCTCGGGCGTCATCACCGGCGTTGGCCGCGTGAGCGGCGTGGAATGCGTGATCGTCTGCAACGACGCCACGGTGAAGGGCGGCACCTATTATCCGATGACGGTGAAGAAGCATCTCCGTGCCCAGGAAGTGGCACAGGAGAACCGCCTACCTTGTATTTACCTGGTCGACTCAGGCGGCGCCAACCTGCCGCAATGGCCCGAGGTCTTCCCCGACAAGACCCATTTCGGCCGCATCTTCTACAACCAGGCCAACATGTCGGCGCAGGGCATCCCGCAGATCGCCGTGGTCATGGGCTCGTGCACGGCGGGCGGCGCCTATGTGCCGGCGATGAGCGACGAGACCATCATTGTCGCCAAGCAGGGCACGATCTTCCTCGCCGGCCCGCCGCTGGTGAAGGCCGCCATCGGCGAGATCGTGAGCGCGGAGGATCTCGGCGGCGCCGACGTCCATGCCCGCACCTCGGGTGTCGCTGACCACTACGCCCACAACGACAGCCATGCGCTGGGCATGGCGCGGCGCATCGTGGCCAACCTCAATTGGAAGAAGAACCCGTCGGCCGCGCTGATCGCGCCGCGCGAGCCGAAATACGCCGCGGAGGAGCTCTACGGCGTCGTCCCGCCCGACAGCCGCACGCCCTACGACATGCGCGAGGTGATCGCCCGGCTGGTCGACGGCAGCGAGCTCGACGAATTCAAGCACCTCTACGGCACAACCATCGTCACCGGCTTCGCCCGCATCTGGGGCCATCCGGTGGGCGTCGTCGCCAACAACGGCATCCTGTTCAACGAATCGGCGCTGAAGGCGGCACACTTCATCGAACTGTGCGGCCAGCGCGGCATCCCGCTGCTCTTCCTGCAGAACATCACGGGCTTCATGGTCGGCCGCAAGTACGAGGCGGGCGGCATCGCCCGCGACGGCGCCAAGATGGTGACGGCGGTGTCGACCGTCGCCGTGCCGAAGTTCACGGTGATCGTCGGCGGCAGCTACGGCGCCGGCAACTACGGCATGTGCGGCCGCGCCTACAGCCCGCGCTTCCTGTGGATGTGGCCGAGTTCGCGCATCTCGGTGATGGGCGGCGAGCAGGCGGCGAGCGTGCTCGCCACCGTGCGGCGCGACAATATCGAGGCGCGCGGCGGGACCTGGCCCAAGGACGAGGAGGAAGCCTTCAAGCAGCCGATCCGCGAGCAGTACGATCGCGAGGGCCACCCGTATTATGCCACGGCGCGACTGTGGGACGACGGCATCCTCGACCCGGTCGACACGCGCATGGCGCTGGCGCTTGGCCTGTCGGCGTCGATGAACCAGCCGATCGGCCCGACCAAGTTCGGCGTCTTCCGGATGTAGATGATGACCCTGACCGTGAAGACAGCGGTGGCGGACGGCGTGGCCCGGCTCACGCTCTGCCGGCCCGATGAGATGAACTCGTTCGACGGCGACACCGCGCGCGCCATCGTCGATGCCGTCGAGGGCTTCGCCGAGGACGACGAGGTCCGCGTGCTGGTCGTGGGCAGCGAAGGCAATGCCTTCTCGGCCGGCGGCGACTTCAACTGGGTGCTGACCTGGCCAGGGCTCGACGCCATCACCCGACGTGTCGGTGCCGACGCCATGATGGGCGCGGTGCAGGCGGTCTACGACTTCCCCAAACCTTCAATTGCGCGGGTCCATGCCGCCGCGGTCGGCGGCGGCGTCGGCCTGATGCTGGCCTGCGACTTCGCCATCGCCGCCTCGACGGCGCGGTTTGGATTGACCTCGGTGCGCAACGGCCTGCTGGCCGGCATCGCCATCCCGGTGTTGATCGAGGCGGTAGGGCCCCGGATGGCGCGCCAGCTCCTGATGCATGGCGGGCTGTTCGATGCCGAGACGGCGCTGCGCATCGGCCTGGTCGACCAGGTCGTGGCTCCGGGCGAACTCGACGAGACGGTGGCGACGCTCGGGCGCGAGCTGATGCTGGGCGCGCCTTCTGTGCAGCGGCTGGTCAAGGAGCTGATTCCCGAGCTCGACGCACGGCCGCACGATGATGAGGCGGCGGACCTGATCGGCGAGCACGTCGCCCAGCAATGCACGACAGACGAAGCGCTCGAAGGCATGCGGGCGTTTTTGGACAAGCGCAAGCCAAGGTGGGCGAGCTGATGTTTTCCAGGATCCTGATCGCCAACCGTGGCGAGATCGCCTGCCGGGTCATCAAGACGGCGCGGCGGCTCGGCATCAAGACGGTCGCCGTCTATTCCGACGCCGACCGCAATGCCCGCCATGTCGCCATGGCTGACGAGGCCGTCCATATCGGCCCCTCGCCGGCGCGCGAGAGCTATCTGGTCGCCGACAAGATCATCGCGGCGGCCAGGCGCACCGGCGCCCAGGCGATCCATCCGGGCTACGGCTTCCTGTCCGAGAATGCCGGCTTTGCCGAGGCCTGCGCCAAGGCGGGCATCGTCTTCATCGGCCCGCCGCCCTCGGCCATCCACGCCATGGGCTCCAAGAGCGAAGCCAAGAAGATCATGGAGAAGGCCAAGGTGCCGCTGGTGCCCGGCTACCACGGCGACGACCAATCGCCCGAGCTGCTGGCCAGGGAAGCCCAGCGCATCGGCTTTCCCGTGCTGATCAAGGCGTCGGCCGGCGGCGGCGGCAAGGGCATGCGCGTGGTCGAGGAGGCACCTAAGTTCGCCGATGCCTTGGCCGGCGCAAAGCGCGAGGCCAAGGCGTCGTTCGCCGACGACCACGTGCTGGTCGAGAAGTACCTGACACGGCCGCGCCATATCGAGATCCAGGTCTTCGCCGACGCTCACGGCAACTGCCTGTACCTCTTCGAGCGCGACTGCTCGATCCAGCGCCGCCATCAGAAGGTGATCGAGGAGGCGCCGGCACCCAACATGGATCCGGCGCGCCGCAAGGCGATGGGTCAGGCGGCTGTCGCCGCCGCCAAGGCGATCGGCTACCAGGGTGCGGGCACCGTCGAGTTCATCGCCAACCAGGACGGCACCTTCCACTTCATGGAGATGAACACCCGCCTGCAAGTCGAGCATCCCGTGACCGAGGCGATCACCGGCCAGGACCTGGTCGAATGGCAGCTCGTGGTCGCGGCGGGCGGCCGGCTGCCGCTCACGCAGGATGAGCTTGGCATCGACGGCCATGCCGTCGAGGTCCGGCTCTATGCCGAGGATCCCAATCGCAACTTCCTGCCGTCGACCGGCACGCTGGTGCATCTCAGGCTGCCGGAAGAGGGCCCGCATGTGCGCGTCGATACCGGCGTGCGCCAGGGCGATACTGTCACGCCGTTCTATGATCCCATGATCGCGAAGGTCATCGTCCACGACCGCGACCGCCCCTCGGCGATGCGCCGGATGGCGGCGCTGATGGGCGAGACCGAGGTCGTGGGCGTCACGACCAATGCCGGGCTCCTCAAGGCGCTGTGCGCGCATCCGGCGTTCGTCGGCGGCGAGGTCGATACCGGCTTCATCGAGCGCCATCACGACGCGCTGTTCGCGAAGCTCAAGCCCGTCGACGATCGCATGATCGCCCTGGCGACCCTGGCGCGATTGATGGAGTTCGAGCCCTCCGGTCCGTCGACCGACCCGTGGGACCAGAAGAACGGCTTCCGGCTGCTCGACGAGGGTCATGACGAGGTGCGCTGGAAGGAGAGCGACCGCGAGGTGGCCGTGATCGCCCGCCATCGGCGCGACGGCAGTATCGGCCTGGAACTGCCGGGCGGCACGCTCGAGGCGCGCGTGCGGCGCGGCGAGGGCGGTCGGCTGGCGATCTGGCTGGCCGGCGACACCTTCACGGCGACCGTGGTGCGGCGGCCGACGGCGGACGGAATCGACTATGCCGTGTTCGCCGACGGTGCGAACCGGACCTTGCGCCTGGTCGATCCGCTCGACGTCACGCAGTATGAAGCCGTGGCCTCGGGGGAGGGGGCGGTGAGGGCGCCGCTGCCCGGCAAGATCATCGACCTGCGCGTGAAGGCCGGCGACAAGGTGAGCAAGGGCCAGCCGCTCCTGGTGCTGGAAGCCATGAAGATGGAGCACACGCTTGCTGCGCCCGCGGACGGCACGGTCAAGACCGTACGCTATGCGGTCGGCGAGCAGGTGGTGGAGGGAGCCGAACTGGTGGAGTTCGAGGCCGGCTGATAAAAGGCGGGCGGGCCGCACGAGAGGAACGCCATGGGCAAGTTCATCGTCGAACCGCACTTTCGCCTGCAGGAGTGGGTGGCCGAGGAGAAGGGCTATTTTGGCGCCGAGGGACTCGATTACGAGTTCCGCGAGCTGATCCGCTCGACAGCAGGACAGCATCACAACAAGGGACCGCAGGGCGCCTTCCAGAGCATCGAGAAGGGGCGCGAAGCCGACGTGAGCTGCGCCTGTCACTGGACGGTGGCTGTCGCCGCCTCGAACGGCCATGCCCGGCTCTATGCCGATGCCTATTCGGTCGCGCCGGCGGGCATCTTCGTTCCACCTGATTCGCCCATCCGCGCGCCGGCCGATCTCGCGGGCGTGCCGATCTCGGCGGGCTTCCAGTCGGGCAGCCACTACTCGACGATCCAGGCGCTGGAGCAGTATCTCGATCGCGACCAGATCAACCTCACGTTCGAGGACGGCATGCTGTTCCGCCGCCTGGAACTGCTGATCGACGGCAAGAGCCGGGCGGCGGCGCTGTTCAGCGGCCCGTACTACCTCGTCGAGCAGCTCGGCTTCCGCAAGGTGATCGACACGACGTTCATGATCGCCGCCATGATCAACGGCTCGCCCGATCCCGAGGACGTCCGTCGCTACTTCCGGGCCCTCAAGCGGGCGCAGCGCGACATCGACCTGCGACCGGAGCTCTACACCCACTACTACAAGAACGAGTTTCCAGAGCGCTGGCACGCCATGATGGACACGCGGCGCTGGGGGCCGGGCGAGCGCATCGTCTTCGAGCCCTACTCGCGGCAAGCCTACGAGCAGTCATTCGACTGGATCGCCCGGCACGAGATCTTCGCCGAAGGCCGCATGGGCTCAGGCGATTACGACACGGCGACGGTCTCGTTCGCCGCCAGTGCCGGTTAGCGTCAGCTCGTGACCACCTTGCGATAGAGGTGCCACGTCGCATGCCCGAGGATGGGCAGGATGATGGCGAGGCCGACCAGCAGCGGCAGCGCGCCGATCACCAGCCCGGCGGCGATGATCAGGCCCCACGCCGCCATCGGTCCGGGGTTCTCGCGCACGGCGCGGAACGAGGTCGCCACCGCCTGGCGCACACCGACATTGCGGTCGAGCAGCAGCGGGAAGGAGACGACGCTGATCACGAGCACCAGCAGGGCGAACAGGAAGCCCACGCCGATGCCGACGACGACCATTGTCCAGCCCTGAGGCGTAGTGACGGCGTCGCGGGCGAAGGCGATGGCCGAAACAGGCTGATCGGGACCGAGCGTCACGGTGTAGATGAAGTACGCCGCGGCCAGCCACAGCGCGAACAGGCCGATCAGGACGAGGCCCAGCGCCATGATCGAGCCGATCGCGGGCGAGCGCACGACGGCGAAGGCGTCGGCCCAGCCGGTGGCGGTGCCGAGCTCGCGGCGGCGGCTCATCTCGTAGAGGCCGACGCCGAACAACGGCGCAATCAGCGCAAAGCCCGAGACCAGCGGGAAGATCAGCGGCAGCATCCCGTAGTCGAAGGCGAAGCGCGAGATGATCAGGCCGGCGATGGGATAGATCATGCACAGGAAGACCACGTCGGTGCGGCAGGCGCCGAAGTCGCGCGCTCCCTCGCGCAGCGCCTGGCGCAGGTCGTCGAGCCCGATCTTGCGCACAACCGGTGGCGCCATTTCGCGCGCCTCCCAGGCGCCGTCCATGGTGCTGGCGGCAGAGCCGATGGCATGCCCGGTTTCCTTGAGGCGATCCCAACCCCATTCGATGGGGTTCCTGACATGGTGCTGCACGGCCATGGTTTGTCTCCTTCCCAACGATCGTTGGAAGGTCGCGGCCCAAGTGTGGCGTCCAGTCGTGGCACCGACATCAGTCCAAGTCGTCGGCCACCAAGAGCCGCGATCCGCCACGTAGCCAGTCTACGACGATTGATGGCCGAAGTAAGCCCCACTTTTCCCATCATCCCGAGCGGAGCCGGCCTCCGGCCGGCGCAGTCGAGGGACCTGGGCCGGCGCAGTCGAGGGACCTGTTCTTGTCGCCGCGGCCACAAGAAAAGGTTCCCTCCACTACGCCTCGCTTCGCTCGGCTCCGGTCGGGATGACGGTTGGGGAGGCAAGTAGCTCTGCACAGTGGTTTTGACGGTTGGGTGCCGCTTGCGCCACCGCTCTTCGCTTGCTCTCAGCCGATATCACTAAAGGTTGCTTCATCAGTTCCTCTCCTTGCGAGAAACTGTCCGGAGTTTACCTGTCTCACTTTCGGGGTGCACTCCACCCCTTGGGATTGAAGGTGCGAGCATCGACTGCACGCCAGGCGAGGTTTGCGCAGTTCCCGCAGTTTGCGACTTGAGAACCAATGACGTGCTTCTTGTGCATTTCATTGGGAGTTCTGAGGTTTGCGCAGTTCCCGCAGTTTGCGCTGCCAGATCCTCCTCGACGTGGTTGCCGTGGAGCCCCTCCCGTCCGGCGGGACGCAGCCGGACGGGATGACCGGCTCGGGGGCGGGAGCGGTCCGGCACATGGTCGGATAAACGATGCATAGAGCGACAGACGCCGGACTCTATCGAGAACCGCCGTGATTGTCAATAACCACAGTCCATGCGGCGATCGCAGCGACTTTCCGTGCCCGCCGACCCGATTGCTGGCAGTGCCGTCACCGGTCTCCGCCTGCGGGCCACGACCTCGATCAGCTCGTGCTCGACCCGTCAAAACCACTGTGACGAGCTACTAGTTCAAAAACTTCAAATACTGCCCGACGAAGTCGCAGCCGACGTCCTTCGAATAGGCATCAATCAGCTTCTTGGTGATCGGCCCGGGTGTCTTGCCGTCGGCCACCGAACCGCCGTTGAAGCTCTTGACCGGCAGGATGCAGAGGCTCGTCGACGTGAGGAACATTTCCTCCGCATTGGCCGCGTCGAACAGGTCGATGTCGCCCGCCGTGCACTTGATGCCAAGGCGCGTGGCCATGTCGATGGTCATCTGGCGGCTGACGCCCGGCAGCACGTAGCGCTCGGACGGCGTGAACAACTCGCCCTCGCGCACGATGAAGATGTTGCTGCCCAGCCCCTCGGCCAGGTTGCCGTGCTCGTCGAGCAGGATCGCCCAGGCGTTGGGGTTCAGCGCCTTCACCGGCTTCTCGGCCACGATCATGTTGAGGTAGTTGTGCGTCTTGGCGCGCGGCGAGAGCATCGACGGTGCGGTGCGCCGCACCGTGGTGGTGATGACCTCCGCGCCGTCGCGGAACATCGGCGCGCGCGCCTTGAGCGGCAGCGGCAGAACCTCGATCACCACGTTGGGCCCGGTGTGGTCCCAGCCCTCGTCGCCCACCGCATCGACGCCGCGGCTGACGCGCTGGCCGACCCACCAGTCGCCGACGGCCGGCCGCAGATGCTCGTTGCGCGCCACGACCTCCTCGCTGTGCGCCACCATCTCCTTGGGGCCGATGCCGGGATCGATCTGCAGGTAGCGCAGAGAGCGGTAGAAGCGATCGATATGCTCCTTCAGCCGGAACGGCTGGCCTTCGAAGGTGCGCGTCATGTCGAAGGCGCCGTCGCCGTACTTCCAGCTGCGGTCACGGAACGGGATCATGACCTGGCCTTCGGGCATGAAGTTGCCGTTGAACCAGGCGATGCGCTGATTGCTGAGTTGCTGGGCCATGCCGTTCTCCGTTCGCAAACGTGATCGAGTGGCCGCAGCCTAACGCCGCCGCGTCACCACGAGAAAGGCAAAACCGACCAGAATTCCGCCGAGGCCATAGAGGAATGTGCTGAGCAGGCGCATGAGCTGGCGCCGCGCTATGATGCGACGGTGATTCGGGCTTCCCGCATGATCGTCGCCGAAGATCGAGCGGCGGCGCACCCTTTTCGTCCCCAGATACCACCCAAATGCCGCGCCGAATGACATGAATATGAGCAGCACCAGTCCCTGGACCAGCGTCACGTCTCCCCCAAGCACCCATCCCGCCTGCTAGAAGTATGGCGGGACATTCGCGGAGGCAACGATGAATCATCCGAGGCGTGTGCGACTCGTTGAAGTAGGCCCGCGCGACGGCCTGCAGAACGAGGCCAAGCCGGTGCCGGTGGAAGCCAAGGTCGCGCTGATCGACGCGCCGTCGGCGGCGGGCCATTCGGCCGTCGAAGCGGGCAGCTTCGTGTCGCCCAAATGGGTGCCGCAAATGGCCAATACCGACGAAGTCCTGAGCCGGATCAAGCGCAAGCCCGGCGTCGGCTATCCCGTGCTGGTGCCCAACAAACAGGGCATGAATGGCGCCATCGAAGCCAGATGCGAAGAAATCGCCATCTTCACCGCGGCCTCGGAGGCCTTCTGCCGGAAGAATACAAATTGCTCCATCGATGAAAGCTTCGCGCGTTTCGAGCCGGTGATGGAAGCCGCGCAGAAGCGCGGCATGAAGGTCCGGGGCTACGTCTCGACCGTGATTGCCTGCCCTTATGACGGAAAGGTGGCACCCGCCAAGGTTGCGGAGGTTTCCGAGCGGCTGTTCCGCATGGGCTGCTACGAGGTCTCGCTCGGCGACACGATCGGCGTCGGCACCCCCGCGGAGTGCGTCGCCATGATCGACGCCGTTGCAGAAAAGGTGCCGCGTGAAAAGCTCGCGGCGCATTTCCACGACACCTATGGCCAGTCGCTGGCCAACATCCTGGCGGTGATGGAGCGCGGAATCGCCGTGTTCGACACCGCCGTCGCCGGACTGGGTGGCTGCCCCTACGCCAAGGGCGCGTCGGGCAACGTCGGGACCGAGGATGTGATCTATCTGATGAACGGGCTGGGTATCGAGCACGGCGTCGATCTCGACGCCATCGCCAGGGCCGGCCGCGAGATCTGCCTGGCGCTCGGCCGCGAGCCGGCCTCGAAGGTGGCGCAGGCCTTGAAGGCGAAGGCGGCGTAGCGCGCGGCTGTCGCATGCTTCACCGTGCCACCCTGGCGCTCGTGGCCGAGGCCTTGGCGGACGCCCAAGACGACTGGTGGCTGGTGGGCGGCGCGGCGGTCGCCCTGCAGGGCCTCGACATCGCCATCGCCGACATCGACGTGCTGATGAGCCGCCGCGACATCGTTCGGGTCATCGCCCGGCTGGGCATCGCGCCCGTTGAAGGAGTGGCGATCGATCGCATCCGCTCCGAGATATGGGCACGCTGGACGACGCCGCCGATCGCTGTCGATCTGATGGCGGGCCTGCAAGTCCGGACCGGCGAGCGCTGGACGCGCGTGGCGCCCGCCACGCGCCGGGCGGTCAACGTCGGCGGGTGGACACTCTACGTGCCGGCGCGTCCGGAGTTGATCGACATCCTGCGGCTGTTCGGAAGGCCGAAGGATCTCGAGCGGGCGGAAGGATTGGCTCGGCTCGCCTGAGCACGCCGGCTAAAGAACCTTCGCCTTGTCGTTGGCGAGCCACGACGTGTCGACCGGCTTGAAGACCAGCGGTCCCAGGCCGAGAAGCCGCTCGGCTTCGGGCATGGTGCGCACGACGTAGGGCGCGGGCAGGCCGGCACTCGACTGATGCAGGCGAAACTTCTCGGCCAGCGTGTGGAGTTCCGGCTGCGGCACCACGATGATGCGCTCGAAGCCGACGCACATTGCCGGCTTGTGGGCGCGGCGCTCGAGCGACAGCGGAGCCGTCACCACTTTCTGGGTGGACGTGAAGTCGAAGATCGAGTGCGACGGTCCCTCGGCATCGAAGAACGTGGCGCAGGCCTCGTCCATCACGGCCAGCGTGCCGTTGTCGAAGGTATCGAGCAGCGTCAACAGCAGAACGTTACGCTGCCGGTCGAAGCCCATGGCAAGCATGTCCGACCTCCCAGCAACATTTTAGACCTCCTGTACCTGGGTGCAATTCATTAGAATGGTGCATCCGATCTCGTTCGAACGGAGGATTTGCGCCGCCATGACAACGATCGAAACATTTCGCTCGAGCGTATCGGCGGCGGCGCCGCCGGCCGATGCCGGACCCGCCCTGCAAGCGCTGTGGTGGGCGCTGCGCGGCGACTGGGACCGCGCGCATCAGTGCGTGCAGCAGCACGAGGGCGAGCCCGACTGCGACTGGGTGCACGCGCATCTGCACCGGCAGGAGGGGGACATGAGCAATGCCAGCGGCTGGTACCGTCGCGCGGGCAAGCCGGTTTCCGACATGTCGCTGGAGGACGAGTGGAGCGTGCTGGCGACGGAGATGCTGGCGCGCGGCAGCTGATGGGCTCTGTGCTTCAGCGCTTCAGCGCCATCAACAGGACATACGCGGCGAGCGCGCTTATCAGCGCATAGGTAGCGGTGGTCCAGCAACGACGGCGGACGCGGCGGCGCCAGCCGCGCGCGCCGCGGTCATCGTCGTCGTCGAAGATCGATCGGCGGTAGAGCCGCTTGGTTCCCACGCGCCGCCGCACAGCACGGCTGCCAGGACAGCCAGACCGGCGAAGCTCTGCATGTCGTTTACCCTCCCCAAGGGTCGCGGCATTGCTGCCACTGCCGGTTTGCCGCGTCTGTGGCATAACGCACGAACGTTCAAGACCGGTGACCAACGGCGCGGCCATATCGAGGCGATGGATGGTTTTCCTGGCTTCCTCCTCGCCGCTCTGGCGCTGGCCGGCAGCCCGGGCCCGGCGACGCTCAGCCTCACTGCAACGGGGGCCGCGTTCGGCGCCGGCCGTGGTGTGGCCTATCTCGCCGGCATCGTCGTCGGCATGGTGGCGGTCATGGCTGCGGTCGCGGGCGGCCTGGTCGGGCTGCTGATGGCCGTGCCCGGGGTGACTCCGGTCGTCACCGTCCTGGCGGCGGCCTACTTCCTCTATCTCGCCTGGCGCATCGCCATAGCGGCGCCCCTGGCAGATGACGACGGCCAGCGCCGCGCGCCGACTTTCTTCGCGGGTCTGGCCCTGTCGCTGGTCAATCCCAAGGGCTACGCCGCCATGGCGGCGCTCTATTCGGGCTTCGTGCTGGTGCCCGACCGGCTGGGCGCCGACATCGCCGCCAAGATGACGGTGCTCACCCTGATTATCGTTGCGGTCAATGTCGGCTGGCTGCTGGCGGGCGCCGGCCTGACGCGTTTTTTCCGCGAGCCGCGCAGCAACCGGCTGATCAACGTCGCCTTTGCCGTGCTGTTGGTCGCTTCTGTCGTGCTCGCCTTCCTCTAGATCCGCGGCACGGTGATTTCGACAGGTTGGGCGCGGGCTGGCTGAGAAGCCACTGG
>WHTW01000105.1 GCA_009377525.1 Rhodospirillales bacterium | reverse complement strand
AAGCAGCAATGGATGCACAGGCTTTATTGGGTTTTGACCCTAGGCGCGCTGCGCCTGTCCCGGAAAATGGTCAGGGGCTCGCTGAGGGCCGAATCAGCTTCAGCCAGGGCGCCGCATGGAAGGCGCTCATCAGCACGTACATCGGGACCATGCCGCCGATCGCGACGCGCCCGCCGCTGCCGAGCAGAGCATGTCCAGCGAGCCACCGCCGAGAACAGCCGTGAGCAGCGCCATGACGGCGAAGGTTGGCGCGGCCGACTGGGACAACCAGTCGGCCGCGCCAAGGGGCCTCGCGTTTACGACGCACTCTTGGCGTTCGATGCTCCGCAGCACGAGCTGGCGGCCGGCGCGCTCTCGTAGCGGTCGTGATGGCGCACCCAGGCCATGGTGAACTCCAGCCTGTCCTCGTCGCGGCCCTTGGGCGTGAGGTCGAGCAGCCTGTAGGTATGCATCATCACCTCCACGCCGCGGCCGTAGGTCGAGTAGGTGAGGAAGACCTCGCCCGCGTCGTCCTTCCAGAAGGCGCTGATGCCGGGCATTTCCTGGCCCGGCGGCTTGCCGCCGAAATTGTAGTCGGCCTCGCCCTTTTCCAGCTCGTCGGCCGTGAAGCTGACGTGGAAGTCGCGGTTGAAGTCGGTGCCGTGCGAGGACACCCAGGGGAAGCGCCAGCCCATGCGCTGGCGGAAGCGCTCGATCTCGGCGAGCGGCGCCAGCGAGACGGCGACGAAGGCGGTGTCGCGCTGCGCCAGGTGCACCAGCGTGGCGTCGGTGTGGTCGGCCATGTAGGAGCAGCTCTTGCAGCCCTGCTCCCAGCCCGGCGCCAGCATGAAGTGCTGCATCAGGAGCTGGCGGCGGCCGTCGAACAGGTCGGCGAGCGGCCGGCGGCCCTGGGGCGTGTCGAAGACGTAGTCCTTGTCCATGCGCACCCACGGCAAGGCACGGCGCTCCCGGGCGATCTCGTCGCCGAGGCGGGTGAGCTCCTTCTCGCGCGCCTGCAGCGCCTTGCGCTCGGCGAGCCACTGCTGGCGGGAAACGATGCGATGATCCATGGGGAGATGGTCCGTCGGGGTATGGTTCACGTTGGCGATGGCGGTGGTCATGATGTCCTCCTCGATACTGTCGAGGCAGATATTTGCGCCTGAGATCGAGATGGTGGGAGTTACAAGTGTGGCGGGATTCCCACCGGCGCCCCATCAGCCGCCGCAAAGCGCGCGCAGGCTGCGCAGGGGAACGACCCACCAGCCGGCGGCGATGGCGACCCCCGCAGCCATGAGGGCGGCCGCCGACGGCATCGCGATTCGTGGACCCCAGACGGCGTGCTTCTGGACGGCCATCAGCAGCGCGAGGCCGACCATCCAGACGAGGTCGTGCATGCCAAAGACGAACATCAGGACGATCATCGCGAGACAGCAGCCGACGCAGCTCATGCCATAGTGCAGGCCAGCCATCGCCGCGTCGCGGCGTGGCGTGCCCTCGCCGCGCCAGTGTTGCGCGATGATCCCGAACGGGCGCGCGCAGGCGCGTTGGCAAGACCGCGCCAGCGGGCTCACCTGATAAAGCGCGGCGGCCATCAGGCTTGCGCCGGCCAACTGTTCCACGCGGCCCGGCCCGATCTCAGCGAGCAGGTCGCCCGCCATCCACAGGCTCGCACACAACACGATGCCGACCGCGAACCAGGCGGCGGTGAATCCGAACCCGGCCGCCGTGCTCGCCTCGACGCCACCGGCACGCTGCGTCGCCACCAGGAAGGGCAACGAGGACGGCAGCATCATCGCGCTCGTCATCAGCGTCCAGCCGGCGAGGAACAGCACGACCCAGCCGGCACCGCGAGGCAACCCGCCACCCGCGTCACCCGCGGTCAGCAGCGCAAGCGACGCACCGGAGATGGCGAACACCACCAGCGCGACGCCGGCCGGCGCGGCAACGCCCGCCGGCAAGGCGGCGACGAACCTCATGCCTTGCCCGGCTGATGGCGATAGCCGAACCGTCCGCGCATGGCGCTGCGGCCCTGGAGGTCGAGCTGGACGCCGAGCGCCGGCAGGCTGACTTTCAGACGAAGCGATTCGCCCACCTCCGCCGGCGTGCCGAGCACGTTGGAAAGCTTGGCGCCGGCCAGCGTCATCGGCTCATCGTTCGGGCCGAGGATGGTCTTGGTGTCCACGGCGATGCTGCGGCCCACCGTCAGCTTGGCGCGGCGCTGGGCGAAGTCGATCTCGATCGGCGCACGCGCCACGCCGACCAGATCGCCGAGAATGTTGCCGAGCTCGCCCAACGGTCCGCCATAGAGGCCGCCGAACGCACCGGCCAGGGCCTGCACCTGCGCATCGTCGGCGTCCTCGCTGACAAAGAGCTGCACGCGCTGGTGGGCATCGGCGCGGTTGCCCGCATGCGTCGAGGCGCTGACGACGGCAAGGCCGCCGACATCGACGCCATCGATCCGTCCGTCCTCGATGATCCAGGCGAAGACTCCGGTGCAGACATCCTCATCCGGAGCACGGCCGGTCCAGCAGGGACAGATGGTCCAGCAGTCGCACACCTCGAGGAACTCGCCCTTCAGGGCGTACGGCACGGCGCGCGCCTTCGGGACCGGCGGCGCCGGCACATGACCACCGCCGCCCGCCTGGCCATGGTCGCCAACGACGCCACCACCATGGTGACCGCCTTGTTGGCCGCCTCCTTGCGGGGCGCCGCCGGCGCCATGCGCGCCGCGATCCCCGCCGCCATGCCCGCCCTGGTCACCGGGGCCGTGCGGCTCCTTGGAGAAGGGTCGCCGGACCGGCGGAAGCTTCGCCCCGACGAGGTCGCGCTGGATGGCGCGCATGTCGCTCGGCGACAGCCGACGGCCGTCGCGCAGCAGCTCGCGCAGCCGGTCCAGCCAGTCCGGATCCCGCCATGGCCACAGCGAGCGGCCGCTGCCCTTGCAGATCTGGATGAACCGGCCGGTGCTCGGCCGGCCGGTCGAATCGATCACGAACAGCAGGTAGTAGCCGATGATGGCGACGTTGGGTTCGGCCGGTATCCGCGCCAGGATGGTATCGCCCTTGCCGGGCTTGAACTCGAGCGTGACGTGCCGCTGGTCGGGGTTGAAATTGTGCGTGACGGTCCCGCAACGCACGATGACGACCTTCTTGATGTCGGCCGCATCCGGCGTCTGGATCTCGACATCGTCGCCATGGCAGGCGTGCGGCGGCGCATCGGTGATCGACGGGCGGCGTCCGCAGAAATACCAGGGCTCGAAGATCTCGATCCGAAGCTCGCGGTTGGAGATGTCGGAAGCGGCATTGAAATTCGATCCGGCCACCCAGACGGCGCCGTTCGGCATCAGCAGGGCCGTGCTGTGATAGCCGCGGACGATCGGCGTCGCCGGAAGCACCCGCCAGGCGCCGGTCGCCGGATCGTAGGTTTCCGGTGCGCGCACCCCGGTGGCATCGTTGGTCCCGTTCTTCAGCCCGCCTTCGACGAAGATCTCGCCGGTCGGCAGGATGATCGAGTCGGCGTTCTCGCGAATCGGGTTCACGTCACCCATGGCGGGATGATCGAACATCGCGCGCGTCGCCGCGGTCCAGCCGGCGCCGACATTGTCCATGTCGAGGATGAAGGGCGTGCTGCCGCCGATCTGCATGACGCGGGCGCGATACTTGTCGGTGGGCGAGAGCGGCAACAGGACCGACGTGGTGTCCTGCGCGAAGCCATCGTCGTAGATCGCCTCGGGCGGCGGATCGATCACGTCGTCCCAGTCGTTGGCGTCCGCGTAGGGATGCCACCGTTCAAGGCGGCCGTTCGACATCGGCGACACCGAGATCACCGTGCCGTCGGGCAATACGTGCAGCCGCGGATACTCGTATTGCCGCGCGGCCACCGAATCGATGTTGCCGTAGTCGTTCGGGCCCACGATCGACCAGGTGCCGCTTGCCGCATCGTACAGCTCGAGCGAGTTGTTGTTGTGGCGGCTGTCGTCGATCTCGGGATGGCCGGACAGGGCGAGCACCCGCCCGTCGGGCAGCGTGACCAGGGTGGGATACCACTTGCCGCCGGTCTTCTCGATGTCGAGGCCGTCCGCGACCTCTTCGGCGCGCTGCGTCACCAGCTTGCCGGTCTCATGCCACTTGTCGTCGGCCGGATCGAACAGCCAGGCGTCGCGCAAGCCGATGAAGTGGCCGCCCGGATGGATGCCGCCGCCACCCCATTTGCGCGTCCCTCCCGCGACCAGGATGCGCCCGTCGGCGAGTTGCGCGTGCCCGGCGCAGAAGAGGTCGCTGGTGCCGGGGAGCCCGGTGACGGTGGTGATGGAGTGCGTGGCGCAGTCGAACAGGCGCGTGTGGTCGACGTCGCCGGCGGCGTTCAGGTCGTCATCGTGCTGGTCGCCGCCGAAATAGACGATCTTGCCGGTACGCAAGAGCGCCGCATGGACCGCGAGAATGCCGGCCGCCGTGGCGCCACCGACCTGATACCAGCGGCCCAGGAACTCCTGCACCGTGACGGGCTTGCTGAGCGGCGAGATGTGCTCGCACAGGCGTTGCAGGGCGGTCACCTGATCGCCGACGGCAAGCTGGCCGCTGACAGGGACGGTCAGGTCCGTACCGCCCCCGACGGCGCTGCCGCGGAAGATCCCGTTGACGTAAACGTCGACTCGCGCGCCGGGCACGACCTGCACCACCCGCACCAGGGCCTCGCAGGAATACAGCGGCTCGACGACCTTCGGCGCCGGCACGCGCTCGATCTTGCCGACGACCACGGCGTCGGACTTGGAGCTCACCAGCCCGCATCCGCGCTGCACGGCGTAGATCTTGTCGCCCTGGATCAGCAGCGGCGCCACGGCGACGTCGACCTGGACGGCGTCGGCGACGCGTTCGCCGATCGGGGCGCCCAGCAGCGTCGAATAGACGTAGACGCGCGCGCCGACATGCAGGTTCGAGACCCGGACGGCCGCGCCGCATTCGTACAGCGGATCATGCACCTTCGGCGTGGGCAGCGACGCCGGGGCGGGATCGACGAGGACGCCGGCGCCGGGTGCGCTCCATTCCCCGCACAGCTCCTGGATCGCCGTGATCATGGTGCCGCCGACGAGCGCCGGCACGAGGAAGTCGTAGGTTCCGTCGACCGGCGATTCGGCTATGCCGAGTGGCGCCCCGTCGGCGCGGATCTCCACCCGCGCGCCCATCACCAGACCGCTCAGCACCACCGTGGTGTTGCCCGCACACAGGGGCGGGACCACGTTCGCCACCGGCACGGGCGTGTTGTCCTGCACGGTGACCGGCGCGGCGTCCGCGCTCTTGAGCTTGCATTGGCCGAACAGTTCCTGGCGCGCGGAGATCGTCTCACCCAGGCTGAGCGGCGGGTTCACCCCGAACCAGAGCGCGTCGAGGTCGAAGCAGGCCTGCAGGTTCGGACCGGCGCTGCGCAGCAGCGTGACCGTGGCGCCATGGACGATGTTGCTGATGGTGACGGCGCGTTCGCACTCGTGCAGCGGCGTCTCGACGATCGGCGTGGGAAGCGTGCGCAGCTTCTCCACGACCATGTCGACGGGCGGGCCGTTGGTGATCGTGCCGGCCATGCCGCAGGCGTCCTGCTGCGCCTTGATGGACATCGCCGTGGAGAGCGGCGTCGTGAGGTGGAACCGGGCGTTGCCGTCGTAGCTCTCGCCGCTGCCCAGCACGGTGGCGCCGTCGCGCAGCTCCACCTTGGCCCCCGGCACGAGACCTTCGAGCCACACGCATTCGCCGCACTGGTTCAGATGGCTGCGAAAGCCGACCGGACCGATGGTCGGCGGCTTCGCCTGCACTTGCACCGCCTCCGGCGACGCGGCGCTGGTCTCCATGCCGACGGTCTGCGTCGCGGTGACGTTCTGGCCGGGAAGCAGCGACGTCGTCAGCAGGAATGTCTGGTCGGACCATGTGGCGACGCCGCTCGCCACAGGAGCGCCATCGGCAAAAACGGTGACCGTGGAACCGGTGAGCTGGGCCTGCACGCGGACCCGGGTGCTGCATTCCGACAGCGGACCGATGACGCGAGGAGGGAGTAGGGCCATGGCAGCCTCCCACAACGGTTCGGATGAGCGTTGGCGCGAACTGGCGCCAGTGAAATGGCGGCGCCAGGATTTCGCGAGTACAACCTCAAGTATATATGGCTCTCTACACGCTCGTCAAGAATGAGTGTCCTACGGTCGTGTGGTATTTTCGTGACACTACTTATCCGGGTGCCTGGCTGGAGGAATTTCCGGTATTTCCGGCATTTCCGACAGAGAGCGTGGTGGCGAGCCGCGGATTGACATACCACCTGTTGGGGGGCCTGCCGCGCGAGGGATGCTCGTAGTGCACCTGGCTCACGATGCCGGCGGCTTGCAGGCGATAGAGGACCTGGTCGGCGCCCGAGGCGTTGACGGTGCGGTGCAGGGCCTCCAGCCGCACCTGCTCGCGCGACACTTCGCCGAGACCGCGCTGGCGCAGCCAGCGCACGACGCGGCGGGCCTGGCGCTCGCCTTCGCTCGGCACCATGCGATGGAACAGGGCGAAGGCGTGCGGGCGGAAGTATTCCGACCACAGGCGCACGCCGCGCTCGATCTGCTCGGCGCCGAGATGGCCGGGCGGGCCGCCCGGCCCCAGCTCCGACCAGGCCAGCAGCTCGAGCACGCCGGCCAGCCGGGCGACCGTGCCGCGTCCCTTGCCGAGCCAGGCCATCTCCAGGCCGTCGGTCTCCTGCAGGGTGACCTCGCGCAATTCGGTCGCGAGGCCGGCCAGGAAACCATCGAAGGCTTTCAGGCCGCGCTGGTCGACGACCAGCTCCAGGGGACTCTCCGGCACGCGAACCTTCCTGGCGATGCGGCGCAGCGCGGCGAGCGCCTCGGCGTCACGCGCCGGCCTGGCGGCGCCGAGCGGACAATGCTCGGGCGGCGCCGGCCAGGCGAACAGGAAGCGGGCCGCGAGCTCCTCGCCGGTCACCAGGCCGGCCAGCCGGTCGGTCGGCAGGGCGAGCAGCAGGCTCACCGCGAAGCGTTCGATGCGGCGGTTGCCGAGCGCCAGCGGACGCGCCGACCAGGCCTGCAGCCATTGGCTGCGCGCGGTCTCGGGCGCGCCAGCCAGCCAATCCGCGCCCTCGTCGCGCCACAGCACGACGCCGCGCCGGTTGGCGGCGACGGCGTCGGCGACGGCGCTGAGCGAGGTCTCCTCGACCAGCGATCGCGGGCTTTCGCCATCCGCCGTGTCGTTCGCCTTCTCCGCGTCGAGTGTCGCCAGCAGCTCGCGCACCGACGCCATCGCCGGCGACTTGCCGCTGGACGGCGCGCCGACCAGCGCCTGCCACAGCACCAGCGGCTCGGCCCAGCGCGGCCCGACGCGCACGCTCGCACCGGCGCCGCCGAGGCCGCTCACCGCTGCCAGCAACGACTGCGCGACATAGTCGACGGGTGCGCCGAGGGCACCGGCGGTGTCGCCGGCCCAGTCGCGCCAGAACGGCGGCAGCAGATCGAGGGGAAAGGCCGGGACCGGCGGGCGCGCTTCGTCGAGGAAGGCGGTGTCGATCTCGCCCCAGCCGCCGGCCGGAGATGACGACACGGGCCGCGCATAGCGCGGGGCGTAGAATTTCGAGCGGGCATCGGCCCGCACCATGGCGACGAGCGGATCGACGACGCCACCGTCATCGTCATCGTCGTGATCCTCGTCATAGTCCCTTCGACGCCTGACCATGAAGCCTCCTGAATGACTGGGGTCAGCAAATGACCAAAGTATAGAACATAACAGGAACTTGCAAGTCGCTACGTATGGTGGTGACAGCGGTGCAAGCACTACCATAAGTACGCCGCGGCGAGCCCGAGTCCGACTCGAGGGCCGCAGGATATATGCCGAACGGGCGCGACGGGCGCACTGGCCAACGGCGGGCATCCCCGAGCAGCGCACGCAGCGAACGACGAAGTTTCAACTTGTCTCGAACGGGCAGCCGAGTGAGGCTTGCAACTCCTGCTCGAGGCGGCTTGGCATCGCGCCAGCGGACTCGCGCCAGCGAGGCCCCACACATGCCGTCACCGATTGTCAGCGCGCGATTGAGGGCCAGACTCGGCCCGGGCTTCATCGATCAAAGATCGTCAACTGCGATTCCACCCAAGTCTCGGCGCGCGGTCTCTGGCTTCCCGCCGCTTACGGATTCAGTGGGCAGATTGCCGTCGCGCGAGCAGATCGAGCTGCGGATGCTGGCAGAGTGGGTTGTCGAAACCCATATGCCGGGCGCCTTTCCGGTGATCGGGGTTTCTTGCATTGGCCACGCCGACCGGGACGATGCGCGAGGCCGCAGTTTCGAGCTCGACATCAGTCAACGGCGCGCACGGGCGGTGCTCAAGCACCTTGAAAGCGAAATCGGCCGCTTGAGCTTTTCGTTCTCTCCTGTCCTCGGCATGAGCACGATCAACCCGGCGATCGTATTCTCGGCATCCGGGGTCGGTTCGAAGACCGCCAGGCCGGCGATCAACGAAAAGCAGCGGCTGCGGAATCGAAGGGTTGAAATCGTCTTCGAAAGAGGAAGCCCGAAACCGAAACCGCCCCCTGTTCTCAACTTCAAGGATCTTTTCAAGGGGATCGTGCCCGGACCCGTGCCGATCCCAAGGCCGAATTTCTTCATCGAGATCGACAGGCCGAGAAAGGACGAATGGCGGGAAATCATCAAGGTCATCCGCAATTCGCCCTTGAAGTTCATCGACCTGAAGTTTGTCGTCGAAGAGCTGGTCGACGCCCTGGATTTTCCTCAGGATCCCACCGAAGCGCAGGAGAAGGTGATCGAGAACCTGACCGACGCGATCGTGGAAGAAAAGACCGATCGTGAAAAAAGGACGGCCAACCCTCCCGGCGACCCGGACGAGCCGGACGATGAAACCGAGGCACCTCCCACCAGGCAGCGTCAAAGGCCCCTTCAACAGCTGCGTTAGGGCACGAAATTCATTGAGCTTCCGGAGCGGGCCTGCCGAAGGTCCGCCGGCGCCTGGGGACGCTAGGCTTTTTGCAGCACGATGTATTCGAATTGCGCCGGCACCGGCACCTTGCTGTGGCCGAAGGTGAGGCGCCAGAAGGGGCTCGCCCTGCCGTTGGTCCAACTGCGATCGACCGCGATGGTCACCGGCGTCTTGGGGACCAGCGATGTCAATCGGACGATGTCGCCAACCGTCAGGTCGGCCAGCGGTTTGTTGTTCTGCTCGAATACCGCATCGTCGGGCACGTCGCCTCGCTTGAAGTCCGTCAGGACCTTTATCGACACGAAGCTCAGGCCACCTTTATGCAGGATCTCGCGCACCGTCGAATGCTTGGAATCCGACGTGGCCGAGGCGTGACTGGAGCCGAGCAGGAGGACGCCGGCATGGCCGCGGTGCACCTTGAACTCGTCAAGGAAGTTCCTTGCCAGCGCCGCATCGCGACCGTCGCCTTCGATGAGTGATCCGATGCTCAGGATATAACGTGGATTGGCCCGGATGAAATCCAGGACGGGGAGATAGCGGCGCACCAGCACGCGCTTGCCGATCTCCTCGATGTCGAGGCTGGTCTGCTTCGGATCGAACGCGGGCGGGAGCGTCTTGGTGCGCACGTATTCATCCACGCCGCTGCGGATCTTGCCTTTGTTCTGATAGCTCTCGTTGGCGAAATACTTGTAGTTTACGTCGGCCAGCAGCTCGAGCAGCAGCCGCACGGCGGCCTTCGTGCGTATCTCCGAGTCGGTCGTCTTCAGGAAGGCGTGCGTCTCGCCGACAATGGCGACGTTGTGCTTTTCCTTGATGACGGTGGTCGTCGTGCTGTTGCGGGCTATGTAGTCCTTGAGATCGTCGATGAGCGCCATGTCGGACTCCTCGTCGAGGGATCGACCGAGTGCCGCCAACGTTTGGTCGTTTGACCGGGCAGGAACAGTGAGAAAACGCACAGAGGAGAGAGCAGCTTGCGGGCGGCTCGCGTTTGATGGAGATCTTCCGTTCGTGGGATCGCTGAACAACACTGGAGGCACGACCATGCGACCGAACAAGATCAGGCAGATGTGGCGGGCTGGGGAATGCGCGTCGGCGGTCCCATCAAGAACGCCGACGAGGCGGCGCGCCTGCCGCTGATCGGCTGGGGCGACGGCACCAGCGGCATCAAGGCCGCCGACTGGCTGGCGCGCGCGACGCTGGCCACAGCCGTCGTCTACCGCACCAGCAGCCTGGTCAATCAAGGCCTCGCCGCCCGCGCGGGCATCGGCGTGGCGCTGCTGCCCTGCCATCTCGGCGACGGCGATCGCGGGCTGGAGCGTGCGCTGGCCGATCCGGTGGCGGAGCTGGCGACGGAGCTGTGGATGGTGACGCATCGCGATCTCAAAAACGCCGCACGGGTGCGGGCGTTCTTCGACGTCGTCGGCGGAGGAATGTCGCTCGCCGCTTGCCGCAAGTGATCTTTGGCTGCTTGCCGTTACCAAAGCACGCCGCTCAGCGGCCAGCGGTCGCGCGTTCCGCAATCTGCGCAAACAGCACGTCGAGCTCCCGCGCCATCTCGTCGAGCTCGTCGCTGCCGTAGGGCGAAAAGACGGCCGTCGGGCGCTGGTACACCAGGGTCGCGGTGCCGTCGGTGTTCTCGACGAGGTAGAAGCGCAGCGGCGCTTCGATGCCGGCCGCGACGCTGGCCTGCAGCATGCGCACGGCGAAGTCGTTGCGGAACACGCCGATAACGACGTTGCCCGGTATGGTGACGCCTCGGCTCGCCGCGCCCCGGCTCGCACTGGCGCGTGTGACCACGACAAGGCCGCTGTCCGCGACCGCCTGTTCGAGCGCGTCCCACAGGCCGTCGAAGCTCTTGTCGGTCGGCAGGACTTCGACGCCGCTATAGGCGTAGCGCAGATCGGCGGCCGCGCTCGAACCGACAACGCCAAGCAGAACAACCAGGACGCTCATGAGCCGCATCATCGGATCCTCCGGCATTCCGACCTCGTCAACGCCCTGGGGAACGCCGTCATCGCGATGCACAATGCGGGCACGGTTTCATAGGCAACCGGCGCTGCAGCCAGCCCACGTCATGCGCACTCCCCAGGACGCCTTCGCCGATATCGACGACGTTCGTGTAGCCCAACGCCCGCAAGTACTCCGCAGCATATCTCGACCGGACGCCGGCCGCGCAGATCAGGGCGATCGGCATTGACTTGTCACCGCCAGTCAGTCTCGCGATCTCGTCGAGAAACCCCAGCATGCCGCGGGCCGAATGCATTGTGATCCGCGCCGCACCTCTCGGCACGCCCGTTGCCTGCCACTCGGACGGACGGCGGATGTCGACGATCGTCATCTCGCCACGTACGGCGGCTTCGTGCGCCTGGATTGGATCGACGATGGGCGCCTCCGATGCGCTTGTCACCGCCCACGACATGCCCACCAGGAGAAGCGTACCAAGGGCGACGATCACCGCCGTCCACCCGGCCGGTCTCGGATATACTTTCGACCCCTGGCGCATCGTCATGAGCCTCATCTTTACCAATTAGCTCAAGAAACGGCGAGCCGATACCCCCTGGCATCGGTCAAGAAGGCGTGCAATCCTTGCGGCGCGAGGAAGAATAGCGCCGCGCATCGGTCCCCCTGTCCCGTCATAGCTCCCGTGACGCCGACAGCCCGCCGGCCGGACGTGCGGCCGAAGGCGCGTTGCATGAGGTGATCCCGCCTGGAAGCGCGCCTTCGTTGTGTGGCGCCATGGCCTCGCGGCGACTGTAGCGATGCGAGAGGAAACATGTCGGAGATCAGCTTCGTGAAATCCGCGTATCCGGTTCGCGCTGACCTGGAGGCGGCCGAACGGGGTGCCTGGCGCCGTCTGAGCCAGTCCGGAACATGGTGGACGGCGGCCCAGCGGGTGGCCATCGCCGCCGAGGCGCGCCACGCGACCAGTTGCCCCTACTGCCGCGCGCGCCGCGAGGCGCTGTCGCCGCGGCAGGTAGCCGGCGAGCATGCGAGCCTGGGGCAACTTCCGGCGGCAGCCGTCGAGGCGATCCACGCGATCCGTACGGATCCTGGTCGGCTCACGAGCGACTGGTACGAAGGCGTCATCGGTCAGGGCTCGAGCGAAGAGCAGTATGTCGAGCTGGTCGGCGTCGTGGTGACCACCGTGGTCGTGGACACATTCCACCGCGGCCTCGGACTGGCTCCGCCGGTATTGCCGCGGGCCGCCGATGACGCCGCACCGCGCCGGCGCCGGCCCGGCGGTGCCCGCAAGCACCGCCACTGGGTGCAGGTTCTGGCGCCTGAGGATGTCCGGCCAGGCGAACTCGATCCCTATGCCGAGAATCGCGGTGCGAATATCCACCGGGCGATGAGCCTGGTGCCGGAGGAGGTCGTCGGTTTCTTCGACCTCGCGCATGCGCACTATCTCTCAAGCGCGCAAATGGCCGATCTCGGCACCGAGCCGAGGGCGATCGACCGAGCGCAAATCGAGCTGCTGGCGGCACGGGTGTCGGCGCTCAACCAGTGCGTCTATTGAACCACCAGTCACGTGATCTGGCTCCGTGCGAGCGAGCAGCAGACTGGTAGGACGTACAATCTGGAGAGCGTGCTCGGCAAAGCCGGGGACGACGGCGGCATCGCCCACGGCCGGCTCCTCGTCGAGTTCGCCGAGGCCGTCGTCGGCGAGGACGACGCTCGGCTCCTGGTGGCACGGGACCGGCTCGCCGAAGCGGCCGGCGCCGCGGCGCTGGTCGATGCCGCGGCCGTCGTGGCGCTGTTCAATGCCATCGATCGGGTCGCCGATGCCACCGGCACGCCGCTCGAGGAGGCGAAGGCGACCGCGTCCGCCGACTTTCGGGCGAGCCTCGGCATCGACGCCTTCTACGCTGCGGCGGGCAAGACGTAGACGCGACGCTGCATGCCGTCGTTGGCCAAGGCACTGCTCATCTATTGCGGGACAACATGGGACGCGATCACCGGCAAACGTGCGCAGTGGCGGCGCGGGCCGGCGGACTTCGCATCATCCCGGCAATCAACTTTTCGTCAGATCGCGCAAGAAGGCGCGGTCGTCACCGTCGCCGCGATCAAATCATCGTGAGTACCTATTGAGGCAGGCACCGACCGACCTTTTCCTGTTCTGTCGGAGACCTCGAAACCGGCGCGGCGAAAGCGTGCTGTGCGATCGCAACGAGAGGGAGCGATCAGATGACTGCAAGAAGCGTCTGTCGATCGGCTCTGGCGACGGCTGGGCTCGTTGCCTGCTTTGGTAGCGGGCCGAACCAGGTCATGGCGGCCGAGGGGGCGACGATCATCGAGTTGAGCCAGATACCCTGCCAGTTCGTGCAGTCCGAGAACGGCATTGACCACGGCTTCAAGAGCGCGAAAAAGGCCGACTGCGAAAGCATCAACGAGCGCACCGGCGAAGAGCGATTGACCAAGTCGAAAGTACTGAAGCTCAAGCCGGGGAAGTACGTCTTCCGCGTCACCAACATGAACGTGCCGTACGAACTCGGGTTCTGGCTGCGCGGCGCGAGTCTGATCGGTCGCGCGACTCTGCCCAGCGTATCGGGTGGCGGGCTGGTTACCGGCCACACCCAGGACTATGAGATCGAGCTGGTCGACGGCGAGTATCTCTATTCCTGCCCGCTCAACCCGACACCGGACTACAAGATCGTCGTCGAAGGCTGACGGCCACTCGCTGCAGAACACTATTGGGCCGGCCTCGGTTCATGAGGCAAGCGTGATTCCGGTAACCTGACCAACCAGACTCCGACCTTCATGCGCGTTTCCTTGCCAGGCGATGCCGTTGCAACGTGAAGGCGTCCGGGCCGACGCCGCGTTGCAGCTGCGTCCAGTCGACCGGTGCAGCGAGCGGGAAGCCGGGTAGCGCCCGCGGCGACTAGGTGCCGATCGCCGCCGCGCCTCGCGCCACCGCGTGTCGATCACGATGGACGCCGACTTCTGCATCGAGGCGCTCGAAGAAGCGCTGGCCAAGCATGGCCGGCCGGAGATCTTCAACACCGATCAGGGCAGTCAGTTCACGTCGGCCGACTTCACCGGCGTGCTGCTCGACAACGCCATTGCGATCAGCATGGACGGCAAGGACGCCTGGCGCGACAGCGTCTTCGTCGAGCGCCTGTGGAGATCGGTCAAGTACGAGGAAGTCTACCTGCGAGCCTACGATACCGTCAGCGAGGCGCGGAGCTCGATCGCCCGTTACTTCGGCTTCTACAACGGCCGACGTCCCCACTCGAGCCTTGACCGGCAGACGCCGGACAGAGCCTGCTTCGACCAACTGCCGCAGGCGATGGCGGCATGAACTTCGCCGCGGTTTTGGGGCGCACTGCGGTCGGGCTACGCCCGCCCTCCATCGCACCCCAAACCCGCATCAAACCGACGACTGAAACCCGGCAGAAATCCACTTATCCAAAGGCGAAGGCTGTTCGAACAACCGGAGCCACCTCTCAAGGCGTTGGTTACACGAGCCGTGCCGCTAATTTTGGACTCTCAGTAGACCACCCTGCTGGGCGATTCGAGTAAGGGAGCCTTTAGTCACATGGTCAACGCTGGCGAACCGATGGTGCTCGTCAGAGGTAACGAGGACATTCATGGCTTTGAGGGTCCTTACTACTTGACGACCTTAACAAAGGGCCGCGCGGGAGTCATCGGACGTGATCCACGCACCGGTGAGTTTGTTCGCCGCGACGATGAAGCCAAGGCTCGAAGGGCAACGCGTACCAGGGAGAAGTAGCACAACTGCATACAACAAGCGGAAGCCGGAAAAGTTGAACCTTCTACTTTGACCGGGTATGCGTCGAAGGCGCGTCTGCCCCGAAGGCGCACGCCTAAAGACAATGAAGTCAGTTAGGGGAAGGACGGAGATATGGCCTACCGGCTTCCAGCAAAATCGCTAGCCCACGCAATAAGAGGATGTCAGGCGTGGGAGGCGTCTTCGAAGGACGGTCGACCAATCGAAACGATGGCCACAAAGCGTCCATCGACAGCAGTTGTGTTGTCGTTTTGTTCGTGGAGAAAGATCTCCGCAATTCGAGCCGCATCCTGTGTACCGCTCCATCTTCGCCCATAGGTCTTGTGTCACTCCGGCGAAATTAGACCTGCATCATCGCTTGAACTAAAATCCCTACCACCTTGTAACCCGGAGTCTTTCGATGCCGCGTTCCTCGTGGAAGGGCTACCTCAAGCTGTCGCTCGTCTCGTGCGCCGTCGCGCTCTACAACGCGAGCTCGTCGTCGGAGCGGGTATCGTTCAACACGCTGAACCGCAAGACCGGCAACCGGCTGAAGCAGAACATGGTCGACAGCGTGAGCGGCGAGCCGGTCGACACGGCCGACCGCGTCAAAGGCTACCAGGTCAGCAAGGGCCAGTACGTCATGGTCGAGGATGCCGACCTCGAGGCGCTCAAGATCGAGAGCACCAGGACGATCGAGATCGAGACCTTCGTGCCGGCGTCGGAGATCGACGAGATCTATCTCGACAGCCCCTACTACCTGGCACCCGACGACAAGGTCGCCGAGGAGGCGTTCGCCGTCATCCGCGAGGCCATGACCAGGAAGAAGATGGTCGGCGTCGGCCGCATCGTGCTGGCCCGCCGCGAGCGCATGCTGATGCTGCAGCCGCGCGACAAGGGCATGCTGGCCACCACGCTGCGCTATCCCTACGAGGTGCGGCAGGGCGGCGAGGTCTTCGACGAGATCGGCGACGTCAAGCTGCCGGCCGAGATGCTCGACATCGCGCAGGAGATCATCAGCCGCATGACGGGCCACTTCGAGCCCGACACCTTCACCGACCGCTACGAGGAAGCCGTGGTCGGCATGCTGAAGGCCAAGCAGGCCGGCCAGACCTTCTCCGTGCCCGAGCCCAGCCAGCCCGCCAACGTCGTCAACATCATGGACGCGCTGAAGAAGAGCCTCGAGGCGGCGGGCGGCGACGGCGCGGTGCGCCGGCCGCGCGCGCCCAGCAAGAAAGCCGACGAAGCGCCGGCCGCGAAGGAAGCCGCGCGCAAGCCGGTTGCCAAGAAGCCCGCGGCACGCAAGGCGGCGCGCGGATAGCGGGAGGCGCCGTTGCCTCTCGCCGACCATCCTCTCAAAGGCGAGACCCTCTTCCTCGTCGGCCGCATCCAGGGCCTGACGCGCCGCCGCCTCGACATGCTGGTGCGCCTGCGCGAGGGCAAGCTCGCGACCCGGCCGGGCCGCAACGTCACCCTGATCGCCTTCGGCCATTCGGCCGGCAATCGCGCGCTCGACGACGGCCGCGTCGCCCTGCCGACCGGCCTGCCGGGCGCGGCGCCGCTGGTCAGCGAGAACGTGCTGCGCCGCCAGCTTGGCCTTCTGGCGCCGCCGGAAGAGGTCGACCGCAGCATGGGCCGCGCCGAGATCGAGCGGCTCGCCGGCCTCACGCCCAACCTCGTCTCCTGCCTGGTGCTGTTCGACGTGCTCGAGCCGGTCGACGAGCGCTTCGCCTGGCGCGACCTGGTGGCGGCGCGCGAGGCGGCGCGGCTCTTGAAGCGCGGCGTGGCGATCGGCGACGTGCTGGAGGCCGCGATGGCACTCAGCCGGCGCGGCGGCAACCTCGCCGAGGCGCGGCTGACCGAAGGGCCGTCGGGCGAGCTCCTGCGCGAGATGGGCGGCCAGCTCGCCGAGCTCTCGGGCCAGCTCACGATGCCCCTGACTTTTGGGTTCGCGCGGCCCGGCCAGCAGAAGCCGCGCAGCATCGACGACCTCCTCTTCGAGGCTGAAGAAGCCGAACTTGCGGGCGACCACGCCGCGGCCGAGAGCCTCTATACCACGGCGATGCGCGCCGACACCGCCGACCCCGTGCTGCCCTTCAACCTCGGCAACGTGTTCCAGGCCGAGGGCCGCGCGGCCGAGGCCAAGGTGGCGTGGCAGATCGCGGTGGCGCGCGATCCGGCGTTCGCCGAGGCCTGGTACAACCTGGCACTGGCGGCGGAGGACGAGCAGCAGACCGACCTCGCCATCGCCGAGTACCGCCGCGCCGTGAAGGCGCAGCCCGACTGGGGCGACGCGCACTTCAACCTGGCGCTGCTGCTGACCAAGGCGGATCGCTGCGTCGAGGCGCTGGCGGCGTGGGAGCGCTTCCTCGAGGTCGAGCCGTCGGGCAGGCACGCCGCCACGGCACAGAAGGCGATCGCGCTCTGCCGCATGAAGATCCAGCAGGAGCGGGCGCAGACGGGGTGAGGCCGCCCCAGGGCCCCCGGGTTGGGTCTACCGCGTCTTGCTCCAAGGCAGACAATGAGGGCGCACGAGGGAGAACCGATCGGTCATCCGGCCCCGCGTCGCCGCCATTCGTCCGGAGGAATGCCGACGCACTTCTTGAACGCACGACTGAAGGCCGCCTCTGATTCGAAATCGACGGCCGCTGCGACCGACACCACCTTGGCGTTGTCTTCGACAAGCAGGCGACTTGCCAGCTGCATACGCAGGTGCCTCAGGTACTGCATCGGCGGTCGACCGATAAAATGGGCAAACCGTTCGGCTATCACGGAGCGCGATGTACCGGCCTGCGCCGCAAGCGCATCCAGCGTCCAACTCCGTGCCGGGGCATCATGCAGGCACGCCAGCGCGCGGGCGACCAACGGGTCGCGCAATCCGGCGAGCCAGCCGGTCTGCTCACCGGGCAGTGTTTCGAGGTAGCGGCGCATGACATCCACGAACAGCAGCTCGGCCATCCGCAACTTCACCACCTGTCCGCCCGAGCGGTGCTGGCGCAACTCCTGCAACGCGAACGCGACGAGATGAGCCAGCCCGTCACTCGAAGAGGTTGCAGCCCGGACGTGAAGGAGGCGCGGCAGCGCGGACAGAACCGGATTGAAGGGCCGCACGTCGCAGCCCAGGAAGCCGCATATGAATTGCGATCCGCGTGGGCCACTACCGCCCTCGGTCACTGTCGATGGCAATCTGCCGGCGGCCATGTCGCGGAAGAAACTGACCGCGTCGTCGTGACCGTAGGTGCGCTCAGCCTCGGGTGGATCGGCGAGGTAGTAGGCGTCACCGTGCGGTATGACCAGCACATCGCCGGTTTCGAAGCGCTCCGGGAGTGCTCCCGTCAGGCCTGCCCAGCAGCCACCCTGCGTGACGATGTGCAACGAGATCAGGTGTTGCGCGGTCGGAAGCACGACGCGCCGGAACGCTTCGGCCTGCGGCGCCCATGACACCCAGGGCGTGGAAGCCTCGACAAGAAAGAGCATCGCGCCGGTCAACCGCACGGAGCGCAGCATATCCGACAGGACATCGAGCCCGGACGCCGGGGCAACCGATCCGGACGATTGGTCATGGTGGCTGGTCACGGCGGAGAGGATGGTAGTCCCACGTAGCGGTCGAGGGAAATCGGCATTCGGTGGCAAAGGAGGCGACGATGACCGTGAACCAGGCCAGCAAACCCGCGCGCGACCCCGCCGAGGTCTATGACGAGCTCTTCGTCCCCGCCCTGTTTGCGCAGTGGGGCTCGCGCATGGCCGAAGCTGCGGCAATCGAGTCCGGACAACGCGTGCTCGACGTGGGTTGCGGCACCGGCGTGTTGGCCCGTGCTGCAGCTGAGCGCGTGGGCCCCAAGGGCCTCGTCGTGGGACTGGACCCCAATGAGCAGATGCTCGCCGTCGCGCGCCGCAAGTCTACCGGCATCACCTGGCAGGTGGGCCGGGCCGAGGCCGTGCCCTTCGATGACGCCAGCTTCGATGCCGTGGTGAGCCAATTCGCGCTGATGTTCTTCGAGTCAAAGCCCACTGCCATCGCCGAAATGCTGCGCGTCCTTCGGCCTGGCGGCCGATTGGCGATTGCCGTGTGGGACGCCCTCGAGCGGGCGCCGGGTTATCTGGCGTTGACCGAGCTGTTGCTGGGCCTGTTCGGCAGCACCGTCGCGGGTGCGATGCACGCGCCTTTCGCGCTCGGCGACCGGCGCGAGCTGCTGCGCTTGCTTGCCGGCACCGAAGCCGCCGGAGTCGAGGTGAGCACGCAGCCCGGCATCGTTTCCTTCGCGTCCGCCGACGCGATGATCAGCACCGAACGCGCTTGCGTGTGGACGCTCGGCGGCCTGCTCGATGAGCAGCAGTTTGCGCTGTTACGCCAGCGTGCCCGGGACGTCCTTCAGCCCTTCATTCGCAGCGATGGCAGCGTTCAATTCGATTGTCCGGCGCATATCGTCACCGCGACCAGGAACTGAAGGCGGAAGAAGCCGAAGCCGCAGCATCAAGTCGCGTAATCGGGACTTTCGCGATCGAGGCGGCGCTTGAGGGCGGCCCAAGGGCGCTGGCCCTTGCTCTCGAAGCTTCCGAACTGCCGGGCGGTATGTTCGGCCACAGAGTCCGGCGGCACCACGACCTTCTGACCACCCTGCGTGGCGGCGACCTGCAGGCGGCAGGCCTGCTCGAGGTAGTACATCTCGTAGAAGGCATCGCCGACGGTGCGGCCCGTGGTCAGCAGGCCGTGATGGCGCAGGATCATCGCGTTGTTGTCGCCGAGATCGCGCACCAGCCGCTCGCGCTCGTCGAGATCGAGCGCAATGCCTTCGTAGTCGTGGTAGCCGGTGCGGCCGAAGAACTGCATCGACATCTGGTTCAAGGGCAGCAGGCCCTGTTCCTGCGCCGCCACCGCCATGCCGGCCGTGGTGTGGCTGTGCATGACGCACTGCGCGTCGTCGCGCGCCATGTGCACTGCCGAATGGATGGTGAAGCCCGCATTGTTGATCCTGGCCTCGTCGAGCTTCTCGATGGCGTGGCCTTCGGGATCGACGGCGATCAGGCTCGACGCCGTGATCTCGTCAAACAGATAGCCGAAAGGGTTGAGCAGGAAGCGATGATCCTTGCCCGGCAAGCGCACCGACAGGTGAGTGAAGATCAGGTCGTCCATGCCGAAGCGGGCGAACAGGCGGTAGGCCGCCGCGAGGTCGCAGCGCAGCTCCCATTCCGGGGGATCGATATTGCGTCGGTCCGTCATTGTCCTCACCATGGTCGGTCGGGCCCATGATAAACCAAGCCTGAGGATCACCCCAATGGGGTGGCTCCGAGGGCCGCGCCTACTTGAGCGCCGCGCCCAGGGGCGGATCGCCCTCGATATACTTCGTCGCCAGGTGCGCCCCCTGCCGCGGCAGGAAGGCGATGAATCGCGCACCCTCGGGGCTGACCACGGTGAGGGCATGCGGCGTGCGGGCGGGAATGGAGATCGTCTGGTCCTTGCCGACCAGGAGACGCTCGTCGCCGATGCGCAGGTCGAGCGTTCCGTCGAGGACGACGATCACCTCGTCGACCTCCTCATGGAAGTGCAGCGGCGCGCCGGCGCCCTGTTCCAGGACGCCGAGGCTCGAGCTCACGGAAACGCCCTGCGCCTCGCCGGCGAGGACATAGTTGCGATAGCCCGGGCGCCACGGGATCTCCCTGGCCTCCTGATTCTTCACCACCGGCATGACGACCTCCTGCACTGCGGGTCGACGACCTTGCAATCATGGCCAGTATAGCCAATACGCGCATAGGAATCCGAGGAGACGCCCATGAAAACGCGAGTCGATCCCGACCTGGAGAAGATCCTGCCGCTGCTGCCGCTCAGGGATGCGGCGACGTTGACGCCAAAGCGGGCGCGCGACGAGCTGGTGGCGCTGGCCGAGTCGCGCAAGGACGTGCCGCTGCCGGAACTCGCGGCAGTCAAGGACATCACCGTCGAGGGCGCCGCCGGTCCGATCGCGGCACGGCTGTACGCGTCCGGCAAGACGCCGGCACCGACGATCGTCTATTTCCATGGCGGCGGCTGGGTCGCGGGCGATCTCTTCACGCACGAGCGCCAGGCGCGCACGCTGGCGCTCGAGGCGGATGCCGTCGTCGTCAGCGTCGACTACCGCCGGCCACCCGAGACGCCGTTTCCCGGCGCCTTCGAGGATTGCCTGGCCGCGACCAAATGGGCGGCGGCGAACGTTGCCGCGCTCGGCGGCGATGCGGCGCGGATCGCCGTGGCCGGCGACAGCGCCGGCGGCAACCTCGCCGCCGCCGTCGCGCAAGCGTGCCGGGGCAACGGCGGACCGCGGCTGGCCGCGCAGCTCCTGATCTACCCGGCCACCGACCTGCTGGGCCGTTACGGCGTGGCGGCGGAGAACGCCAAGTACCCGTCGCGCGAAGAGAACGCCGATGGCTACTTCCTGACCGGCGATGCCATGCACTTCTTCGCCAGCCAGTATCTGCCGCAGCCGAAGGACAGCGAGGATCCCCGCGCCTCGCCGCTGCGCAGCCACACGCTCGCCGGCCTGCCGCGCGCGGTCATCTGCACCGCGGAGTTCGACCCGCTGCGCGACGAGGGCGAGGCCTATGCCGATGCCCTGAAGCGGGCCGGAGTCGAGGTTGCCTATTTCCGCGAGCCCGGGATGGTGCACGGCTATTTCGGCATGGGGGCGGCGTCGCGGGCGGCCAACGCGGCGCGACAGCGCGCCACCGCGGCGTTCAAGGCGATGTTGAGCACGTAGACCGGTCGAGGCCGGGGTTTACGGGCGGGCGAAGCGCAGCGCCGAGCGGGCGCGCGCCTTCTCGGCCTCGACCTCGCGATCGCGCGGCGGCGCCGTCGTGACCAGCGAATCGACCAGTTCGCGCGCCGCCTTCGAGACCACGTCGACGGCGTGGTTGAAGGCCTCCTCGTTGGCCTTGGACGGACGGTTGAAGCCGGAGAGCTTGCGCACGAATTGCAATGACGAGGCGTGGATCTCCTCGTCGGTGGCGGGCGGCTTGAAGTTGTAGAGATTGCGGATGTTGCGGCACATGGGACGCCTCCAGCAACGGGTTCGGATCATGCTACCCTGCCATCGTGGCCAAGTCCCTCGACGCCTACAACGCCAAGCGCGACTTCTCCAAGACGCCCGAGCCGCCGGGCCGGCCGGCGGCCAAGCCGGGCAACGCCTACGTCGTCCAGAAGCACGCGGCACGGCGCCTGCACTACGACTTCCGGCTCGAGCTCGACGGCGTGCTGAAGAGCTGGGCGGTGCCGGAGGGGCCGAGCCTGATCGCCGGCAAGAAGCGGCTGGCCGTCGCGACCGAGGACCATCCGCTCGACTATGGCGGCTTCGAGGGCGTCATCCCCGAAGGCCAGTACGGCAGCGGCACGGTGATGATCTGGGACCAGGGCACGTGGACGCCCGACTTCGATCCCGCGTTCGGCTACAAGAAAGGCCATCTGAAATTCCACTTGAACGGCAAGAAGCTGAAAGGCCAGTGGCATCTCGTGCGCCTGCGACCCAAGCCGCGCGAGAAGAACGAGAACTGGCTGCTGTTCAAGTCCGACGACGAGGCGGCGCGGCTGGCCGAGGCGCCGGACATCTTGACGGAGAAGCCGCACTCGGCGGCGACCGGCCGCAGCATCGAGGCGATCGGCCGCGAGCAGGACCGCGTGTGGGCGTCGGGTCCCTCTCCAGGGCTGGGGGGCGAGGTCACGCCGGCGAAGAAGAAGCGCCGACGCAAGACGTCCGTCGATGCCGCTGCCGTCCCGAAGGCGAGGAAGGCTGCGATGCCGGGCTTCATCGAGCCCACTTTGCCGACGGCGACCGAGACCGCACCGTCCGGCAGCGGCTGGCTGCATGAGATCAAGCACGACGGCTATCGCCTGCAGGCGCACATTGAGAACGGGCGCGTAAAACTGTTCAGCCGGCAGGGGCTCGACTGGACCGAGCGCTTTCCCGTCGTCGCCCACGCGCTCGCCGATGTGCCGGCCAAGCTCGCCATCATCGACGGTGAAGTGGTGGTGCAGACGGCTACCGGCGTGGCGAGCTTCCCCATGCTGGTCGACGCGCTGAAGAACGGCGGTGGCGACATGCTGTTCTACGGCTTCGACCTGCTCTACCTCGACGGCCACGACCTGCGCGAGGCGCCGCTGATGGCGCGCAAGCAGGCGCTGGCCGCGCTGCTGGCCGAGACCGGCTCGGATCGCATCCGCTACAGCGACCACATCGCGGGCGACGGCGATGCGGTGTTCAGGCATGCCAGCCGCCTTGGCCTCGAAGGCATCATCTCCAAGCAGGCGTCACAGCCCTACCGCTCGGGCCGGGTGAAGAGCTGGCTCAAGGTGAAGTCGAGCCAGAGCGACAGCTTCGTGATCGCAGGCTTCGTGCCCTCGACTGTGGACCCTAAGTCGGTGGGCGCGCTGGTGCTGGGCGAGTATGCCCGCAACCGACTGGTGCCGGTCGGCCATTGCGGCTCGGGCTTCACCGCGGCGAGCGCGCGCGAGCTGTGGCAGCGGCTCGATCCGCTGCGAACCACCACACCGCCCTTGAAGGACGAGACCGCGCCGCCGAAGGGCGTGCGCTGGGTCGAGCCGGTGCTGTCGGCCGAGATCGAATATCGCGGCCGCACCGGCGGTGGGCTGATAAGGCACGCGGTGTTCCGTGAGTTGGTCGAAGGCAAGGCGGCCGCCGAACGGCCGCGCGAAGCGGCGCCGAGGCCGAAGGCCAAGACCAAGAGCGATGCCGAGTTGCCGGTGCGTCTCACGAATCCCGGCCGCCTGCTGTGGCCCGATCAGGGCATCACCAAGCAAGGGTTGGCGGAATTCTACGGCGAGATCGCCGACTGGATCCTGCCGCACCTGGTCGGCCGGCCGCTCAGCCTTCTGCGCCATCCCGAGGGCATCACCGAAAAAGGCTTCTTCCAGAAGCATGCCTGGGCGGGGCTCAGCGACAGCGTGCGGCAGGTGCCCGTGCCCAACGACGAGCAGCCGATGCTGGTGATCGACGATCTTGCGGGTCTGCTCGAGCTTTGCCAAGCCAGCGTCCTGGAGATCCATCCCTGGGGCGCCAGGGCCGACCGGCCGGAGCTGCCCGACCGCGTCACCATCGACCTCGATCCCGCCGACAACGTGCCGTGGCCGCGCGTGATCGACGCCGCGCACGACGTACGGCGCAGGCTGGCGACGCTGAAGCTCGAAAGCTTCGTGAAGACCACCGGCGGCAAGGGCCTGCACGTGGTGTTTCCGCTCACACCGCAGGCGGCCCCTTCACCAGCAAACTGGGACACCGTGAAAGCGTTCGCCCAGTCGATCGCCTCGGCGATGGCGGCCGACCGGCCCGACCTCTACACCGACAACATGGCCAAGAGCGGCCGGCGCGGGCGCATCTTCGTCGACTACCTGCGCAACGGCCTGGGCGCCACGGCGATCGGCGCCTACTCGACGCGCGCGCGCGACGGCGCGCCGGTGTCGGTGCCGCTCGCCTGGGACGAGCTCGGCGAGAACATCCGGTCGAACCACTTCACGCTGCTCAATCTGCCCAAGCGTCTGGCGTTCCTCGATCACGATCCGTGGGAGGGCCTGGCCTCGCTCAAGCAGACATTGCCGGGCGCCGCCGCCAACGCGCCGTCGAAGGCCGAGCTCGCCGCCTACTGGAAGAAGGTGGGCAAACAGGCGCTGCCCCATCTCGCGCGGCGGCCGCTCAGGCTGGTGGGCAATGCGTTGTCCAAGCCGCCCAAGGCGGTGCGCAAGACGGGCGACGACCGCTTCTGGATCGACAGCGTCGACGGCCTTCTGGGCCTGGTCGAGATGGGCGCCGTCGAGCTTCTGGCCGCCAACGTCACGGTCGACGATCCCGAGCGGCCGGACATGCTGGTGCTGAGCGTCACCGCCGCCGACACCGCGCTGCGCCTGCGCACGCTCCTGCAGGTCGAGGGGCTGCAGAGCTGGCCCAAGCTCACGGGCGGGCGCGAGCTGCATGTCATGGTGCCGATCGAGCCCGACCTGAATGCCGAGGAGGCGCTGCGCTACAGCGAGCAGCTCGCCGGCCGGCTCGGCAACGCCACCATCGATTGCCGCCACAACAAGCCGGGCGCCGCGGCGATCGCCGCCTTCTCGCCGCGCGCGCTGCCCGGCTTCCCGATCGCGGCACCGCTCGAGTGGGCGCAGATGCAGCGCGGCATCGCGCCGGATGCATTCACGATGAAGAAGCCGCGCGGGTAGCTACCGAGGCTGTGATAATCGTCGGTTCCAATGAAGGCAGCCCGGCAACTGCTCGGCCATGCAGGCGTTTATCGGCAGGGAGGACGAGACATCATGTTCCGCTGTTTGCGAGCAATGCTGATCCTGGCCATCGCCGCCGGCCTCGCCGGCTGCGGCGTCGTCGCCGCCCCGGTCCGCGGCACCAGCGCCGTCGTCAAGGTCGTGCCGGTGGCGGGCGACGTGGTCGCCGCGCCGCTCGACGTGACGGCCGACGTGATCGACTGAGGACCGGCCGACCGCTTTTGCTAGTGCCTGCTTTCATTGGACGCTGATACAGCCCGACCTCACCCTGAGGAGGCCCGTAGGGCCGTCTCGAAGGGTGGGCGACACCGCCTTTGTTGCCCATCCTTCGAGACGCCGCGCTACGCGCGGCTCCTCAGGATGAGGTTATTTGTGAATCACTATTCAATAAAAGCGAGTACTAGTGCGGCAGAAACCTGATGAGCGCCACGGTGAGGCCGACCTGGCCAAACGCCACGCCGACCATCCAGCGCAACACATCGTGCTTCACCGTCTGAAGTTCGACTTGAAAGTCGTGCCTCACCATCTGAATTTCGACTTGAAGCTCGTGCTTCACCGTCTGAAGCTCGACTTGAAGCTCGTGCTTCACAGCCTGAAGCTCGACTTGAAGCTCGGTCTTGACCGCTGCGAGATCGGTCCTGGTGGCAACTTCTTCGCGCAAGGCTTGATCCAAACCGTCAGCCAAGGCCCGCGCCTCGCGCTCTCCCATGCCCGCGGCCTTGAGCCGGTCGACATAGGCCAGCTTGTCGAAGGTCAGCGTGGCCACGTCGTAAGCCTAGTGGAGGTACGACGCGGCATCAACACACCCTCGGATGCATGCAATGCCGTGTGCATGCTCTATTAAGTCGTATTTTACATATGAAATACAACCACTGTCGGTTGAAAGACGGCGACTAAGACGACGCCACCGCCACTACACGTAGCGGGCCGTGACGCTGCCGTAGGGGCCGAAATCGGCGACATAGGTCTCGCCGGCCTTGGGCCGCAGCAGGGTCGTGAGCACCCGGGCAAGGTCGCGCTGCTGCTTATGGTCCATGGTCATGGCGACGGGCTTAGGCCCGCACGCCACGCCGCGGCAAACGATTTTTTCGTCTCGATCGTTGAATGGGGCTTAACCCAGCCGCGCCCTCACCACTTTGCCATGAACTGCCGGATCGGCTCGGCGCCGGGGTTGGTGAACCGGCGGTCGAGCACGATCGCCTTGGTGTTGGCGCCCGAGCCGTAATAGAGCGCGTTCCAGTCGTTGTCGGGATCGAGATAGGAGCCTTCCAGCGACGCGCCGGCGAACAGGCCGACCGAGCTCGCGAAGGCGATGATGTCGGCGCCGCCCGCCATGGTCGAGGCGCCCTCGACGCCGATGCCGACGACGGCCAGCGCCACGCCCGCCTCGGCGCCGAACTTGAACCTGTGGTCGAGGATCGCGTGCAGGCCCTTCTCGGTCTTGAGGATGAACACCACCTCGGAGACCTTGGCGCCGATCTGCAGGCCGACGCTGCCTGAGCCCATGGCGTAGAAGGCGGGCGGGCTCCAGTCGTTGGGTGCGCTGCGCGCCATCAAGGTGCCGCGGCCGCCGGCCAGGCCGAAGATCAGGCCGCCCTGCACCAGCTCGGGCACGATCAGCACGCCGCGCGCATTCTCGATGTACCTGGCGGCGTCGGGGTAGTCCTTGCCGGTCAGGATCTTGCGCGCGGCCTCGAGGCTGGAATCGACCAGCGCCTGGCGCTTGGCATCGGCGCGCGCCGGGTAGGCGGAAAGCAGGGGGGCGGCAAACGCGGCCGCGGTGCCCGCAAGGACGGTTCGGCGGTCGAGCTTCATTCTTTTTGCTCCTTGGTCCTGTGGCCGACGCCCCGACGGAGAGGGGGTTGGAGCGCCAGATGGCCACCACGGCCTAATAGTAGCATATTTCGTGGCCAATTTCAGGCACCTGGGGCATTTGCCTCAGAAAGGACTCAAGTTCGGGCTGGGCGGTCCTTCATGAGAAGCGGCAGGCCGGCCGCCATCAGGATCACCCGGTCGGCCCGCTCGGCCATGCGCATGTTGAGCCGTCCCTGGGCGTCGCGGAAGGCGCGGCCCAGAGGGGTGTCGGGGACCAGGCCCAAACCGACCTCGTTGCTGACGAACACGACCGGCGAACCATAACCGTCGAGCGCCATGACCAGCTCGTCGGTCGCCTCGTCGAGGTCGGCCTCGGCATGCATGAGGTTGGAGAGCCAGAGCGTCAGGCAATCGACCAGCACCGGCTGGCCGTGAGCAGCGGCCGTCTGCAGGGCCTCGGCGAGCTTCAACGGCTCCTCGATGGTGGTCCAGGCGGCGCCGCGGCGGGTGCGATGGGCCATGATGCGGGTCGCCATCTCGACGTCGCCCGCCTCGGCGGTGGCGATGTAGACTGCGGGCCGCGGCGTGGCGCCGAACAGGTTGCCGGTCACGAGCTTCTCGGCGTGCGTGCTCTTGCCGGAGCGCGCGCCGCCCAGCACCAGCGTCACCGGCGGCAGCGGGAAGGTCGTGATGTGCTCCACTAGCGACGCGTCATGTCATGTCTTCTGATAGGGGTAGGGAGCGGCTGTTGCCCCCCCTCCCTCCGAACCGGACGTGCGGATCTCCCGCATCCGGCTCTCCAGTTGGT
>WHTW01000104.1 GCA_009377525.1 Rhodospirillales bacterium | reverse complement strand
CGGCCGGTCGGCGACGACGAAGGCCTTCACCACCTGCCCGCGCAGCGGATCGGGCACGCCGATGGCGGCGGCTTCGCGGACCTCGCGGTGCTTCAGGATCGCGTCCTCGATCTCGACGGCGCTCATCGTCCAGCCGGCGGAGATGATGACGTCGTCGGCGCGGCCGGCGTGATAGAAGTAGCCGTCCTCGTCGGTGCGGCCGAGATCCTTGGTCGCGATCCACTGTTCGCGCCGCCAGACTTTCAGTTCTCCGACGACACCCGGCGCACAGGCCTGGCCCGCCGCGTCATGGACCTCGATGCGGCCGCCGGGAATGGGCTTGCCCAGCGAGCCCGGCTTGACGGCGAAGTCGGACGCACCGGGATAGCTCACCAGGATCACGCCGATCTCGGTCGTGCCGTACATGCTGCAGGCCGGCCGGCCGAAGGTCTGCTCGACGAAGGCCGCGGTCTCGCTGTCGATCGGCTCGCCGGTGAAGGAGAGTTTCTGGATGCCGTAGCGGTAGCGATTCGCCGCACCCGAATTGCGCATCATGCGGTAGTGCGTGGCCGCCGCCGAGATGTTCGTGAACCGGTGCTCCTGCAGCGCTGACAAAAGGCGCTCGGCATTGAACTTGCCGGCATAGGCGCCGACGGTGATGCCGAGTGCCAGCGGCGCCAGGGTGCCGTGCCACAGGCCATGTCCCCAGGCCGGCGAGGAGGGGCAGATGAAGCGATCGCCGGGCCGCAGGCCCGTGCCGTAGAGCGCCGCCACCATCAGGGTGACGATCGAGCGGTGGCTGTGCTTGACCGCCTCAGGCAACTCGCGGGTCGTCCCCGACGTGTACTGAAAGATCGCGAGCGCATCAGCCGCCGTGCCCGATGCGAAGCGCGGCTCGAAGCGCGCGAGGTCGGCAAAGAAGGCGGCATCGGCGACGACGACGCGCGGCCCGGCCGAGGCGAGAAGCGGCGCCTTCTCGGCGTTGGTCACCAGCAGGCGCGGCTTGCAGTCGTCGACGCGGAGCTTCACGCCGTCGGGACCGAACAGCGTGAACAACGGCACGGCGATCGCGCCCCGCTTCATGGTGCCGAACACGGCCGCATAGAAGGCGCGAGACGGTTCGAGCATGACCGCGACGCGGTCGCCGGGCTGCACGCCCTCGGCCGCCAGCCAGTGGGCGAAGCGCGATGAATCCTCGGCGATGTCCCGGAAGCCCAACGTCTCGGTCGAGCCGTCGGCGCGAACGACGATCACGGCGGGATCGGTGCGGCCGGCATGCCGATCGATGCATTCGTGGGCGATGTTGAGGCGCTCGCGATCGCCATCGAACAGCTCCCACAGCTTCGCCGGGGAGAACTCAGCCTGCGCGTCCGCGTAGCTCGTGATGTCGGTCAACCTCGCCATGACCGGCATCCTGCCGCGCGCCGATATATTGTACAATAGAATCTATTGTTGTACATAGACAATAATGTCAGATCGTCCCGGTCCTCGCATCCGCGCCGTTCCCGCCGTCACCCGCGCGATCGCGATCCTTCGCCTACTGAGTCGCAGCCGCGCGCCGCTTGGCTTGAAGGCGATCGCGCAGTCGCTGGAGTTGGTACCCAGCACCACGCTGCACATCCTGCGCGCGCTCATGGCTGAGCAGCTGGTGCGGGTGGAGCCGCTCACCAAGCAGTACAGACTGGGCGTCGGCATGCTGCCGCTGGCGCGCGCCGTGCTGGAGAACGGCGACTTCCCCAACCTCGTGCGGCCCAAGCTCGACGAGCTGTCGAGCCGCTATCCCGTCACGGCGATCGGCGTGGAGCTGCCCGATCTCGACCACATGATCGTGGTGGCGCTGGCGCGCAGCCAGGCGCCGGTGCGCCTGCATGTCGATGTCGGCAGCCGCTTCCCTGCCCTGATCAGCGCCACCGGACGCTGCCTCGCGGCGTTCACCGAGCAGCCCTGGCCCGAGATCGAGAAACGCTTTCACCGCCTGCGCTGGCACAACGCGCCGACGTATGACAGCTGGCGCAAGGAAGTCGACGTCACACGCCGCCAGAAGTTCAGCATCGATCGCGGCAACTACATTTCCGGCGTGACGATCGTGGCCGTGCCGGTGCTGAACAGCCGCGGCACGATTTCCCATACGCTGGCCGCGGTCGGCCTCGGCAACCAGCTCGACCGCACGACGTCGCTCAAGCTTGCCCAGGACATGAAGGACGTCGCCGAGGAACTGACGGCGCAGTTGGTGCCGCAGGCGTAGCGCGCCTCATGGTCTTCCGGACCGCGCGCGTCCTCGCGCGCCTCATGATCATGAGCGCGCGGGGACGCGCGCGGTCCGGAAGACCGTGAGCATGACTCAGGCTATCAACTGGCCGGCCCAGATTCCGCGGTCGACCTTGTCGCGGACGATGCTGGCGATCGCCTCTCCCGCGACACGCGCCAGTCGTGGCGCGGGCCGGTCGGCGGGATAGGACAGGACCAGGCGGCGGACCGGCACTGGATCGACCAGCGGTGCGGCCGTCAATCGGCCCGCCGCGATGTCGTCATGAATCGGCGCGAGAGGCAGGATCGTCCAGCCATGGCCATGGCGCACGAGGTCTTTCAGCGTCGCATAGGAATTGGCCTCGACGGCGACGTTGAGGGCGATACCTGCCTCCGTCGCGCAGTGCTCGACGATGGTCCGGAGGCCATGACGCATGCTGGGCAGCAGCATGCGCGTGCCGTCGAGCTGCTTGAAGCCGATCGCGTGGTCGCTGGAGAAGGCGGCTTCGGTTGGCCCGATCAGGAACAGGTCTTCCAGCAGAAGCGGCTGCGAGCGCAGCGAGCGCGCCGCGTGCGGATCGTAGAGCACGGCGACGTCGATCTCGCCGCGGTGCAGCCAGTCGAGCAGATAGCCGGTATAGGCGGCGACCAGCCGCAGCTCGGCCTGCGGATGCGCCTTGCAGAAGGAAGCAACCAGCGGGACCGAGACGATGTCGGCCACTGTCGGCGGAAAGCCGATGGCGATCTGGCCCCGCAGCGGCGCGCCCGCGTCCGAGGCGGCGGCGCGGATCTCTTCCAGCTCCGTCATCACGCGCGTCGCATGCTTCAGGATCTCCTGGCCCTGCTCGGTCAGGACCATGCCGCGGCCGTGGCGGGCGAACAGCCGGACGCCCAGCTCCTCCTCGAGCAGCCGCACCTGACGGCTCAGCGCCGGCTGGGCGATGTGCAGCCGGTCGGCCGCCTTGCTGAGGCTGCCGAGCTCGGCGACATGGATCAGGGTGCGGAGTTGGGAGAGCTCCATGGAGCGATACAATACCGTTATATCTGATCACGGCGAATAGCTGTCGAAATACAAGATGGCGATAGCTACTGTCTCCGCATGAACGCAGAGACAAGCGCCGACTGGCGGGATGAGATCTTCGAGGTCTTCCAGACCCACGACATCAAGCAGGTCTATCACGTGCCCGACGCCGGCCATTCGCGGCTGATCGAGCATTGCCAGCGCTCGAACGCGATCCGCACCGTGCCGCTCACCACCGAGGAGGAAGGCATCGCGCTCGCCGCCGGCGCCTGGCTGGGCGGCCAGCGCTCGGCCCTGCTGATGCAGAGCTCGGGCGTGGGCAACACCATCAACATGATGGGGCTCACCAAGACGCTGCGCTTTCCGTTCCTGACCCTGATCACCATGCGAGGCGACTGGGGCGAGTTCAATTCCTGGCAGTACCCGATGGGCCAGGGCACGCCCAAGGTGCTCGAGGCGATGGGCGTGCTGCTCTATTCGGTCGAAACGGCCAGCGAAGTGAAGCGCACGGTCGATGCGGGGGCGCGCGCGGCCTTCCATGGCGGCCAGTCGGTCGCCGTTCTGCTGCGCCAGAAGCTTATCGGCATCAAGGATTTCGGAAAGAAGAAGACCGCCAAATGAGCAAAGCAACCTTGCAGCGCCGGCCGCTGGTCAAGAAGATCCTCGACGGCGCCGATGACAACCTCCTGGTGATTGCCGGCCTCGGCTCGTCCAACTGGGACATCACCGAGGCGGGCGATCGGCCGCTGAACATGCCGCTGTGGGGCGCCATGGGCGCGCCGGTCAGCATGGGGCTGGGACTCGCCTTGGCGCAGCCCAACAAACGCGTGCTGGTGATCACGGGCGATGCCGACCTGCTGATGAGCCTGGGGTCGCTCGCCACTGTGGCGACGCAGCAGCCGGAGAACCTGGCGATCGTCGTGCTCGACAACGAGAAGTTCGGCGAGACCGGCAATCAGGCCTCGCACACCAGCCCGCTGAACAACGGGCCGACGGAGTCGGGTGCCGGCGCCGACCTGGCGCTGATCGCCAAGGGCTGCGGCATCGCCGATGTCGGCATCGTGCGTGACTCGGGCGAGGTCGCCCAGCTCGTGAAGGATGCGCGGACCAAGAAGGGCCCCATCTTCCGCTTGATCAAGGTGATGGTCGAGAAGCTCGAGTTCGTCATGCCGCCGCAGGACGGCGCGCATCTAAAAGATCGTTTTCGTCAGGCGCTGTTGGGTCACCCCTGACGAGCAGACGGCAGCTCGGCGACGAGCGCCGCGAGTGCCGGCGCGCGGTTCTCCGAATGCCATAACGCCACGGTCTCGACCTCGAACCCGCGCGCATCGAGCGCGAGGTAGCGCACGTCGGGGCGCTGCAACTTCGACATGCACTGCGGCACGAGCGCAACGCCCAGCCCCGCGGCGACCAGGCCGAGGATGGTCTGCATCTGGATCGCCTCCTGGGCGAGGTGCGGCGTGAAGCCCGCCCTCTGGCAGGCGGCGATCGCAAAGTCATACAGGCCAGGCGCAAGCTCACGCGGAAACTGGATGAAGGCCTCCGCGGCGAGCGAGCGCAGCGCGATGCGACGGCGGCCGGCGAGCGGATGGTTGGCCGGCACGGCGGCGATCAGCGGCTCGCGAAAGACCGGTCGCTTCGTGAGGCCCGCAGCCGGCGACGGCAGGATGGAGAGTCCGAGATCGAGCTCGCCCGATTGCAGCAGCGCCTGCTGGCGATCGCCCGTCAGCTCCAGCAGTTTCAGGGCGATCCCGGGGCGCTTGTGGCGGAAGCGGCGGACCAGCGGCGGCAGGATGCTGTAGTCGACGGTGCTGACGAAGCCGATGGCGAGCCGGCCGACCGTGCCCTGGGCGGCGCGGCGGGCATGGATGACCGCTGCCTCGGCCTGGCCGAGCAGACGACGGGCCTCGTCGAGCAGCACGCGCCCTGCCTCGGTGAGCTCGACGCGGCGCTGCGTGCGGATCAGCAACGGCGTGCCGATCTCGCGCTCGAGGGTGCGGATCTGCACGCTGAGCGGCGGCTGCGAGACGTTGAGCCGCCGGGCGGCGCGGCCGAAATGCAGCTCCTCGGCGACGGCCACGAAATAGCGAAGGCGGCGCAGGTCCGGAGGGCTCATACCGAATCAGTATCAATCAAGGCCAATCAATATATTGGACCAAGATTGGCCGCGAGAGCAAGGCTGCCCCCTGAAGGAGCCTGCCCATGCCACGGTTCGACAAGACACGCCTGCCCAGCCGCCATGTGACCGAGGGACCCGAGAAGGCGCCGATGCGCGCGATGATGCTCGGCACGGGCCTCGCCCCGGAGGATCTCGACAAGCCGTTGATCGGCATCGCCACGACCTGGAGCGAATCCTCGCCCTGCAACATGCCGCTGCACGACCAGGCGCAGTTCGTGAAGATGGGCGTGCGCGAGGCCGGCGGCACTCCCTTCGAGTTCACCTCAGCGAGCGTGACCGACGGCATCGCCAATGGCCATCGCGGCATGAAGGCATCATTGGTGTCGCGCGAGCTGGTGGCCGAGTCGATCGAGCTGGTCGTGCGCGGCCATTGCTACGACGCGATCGTGGGTCTCGCCGGCTGCGACAAGACCCTGCCGGGCGTGATGATGGCCATGGTACGCCTGAACGTGCCGTCGGTGTTCCTGTACGGCGGATCCCTGCTGCCCGGCCGGCTCGACGGCCGTGACGTGGGAGTCGTCGAGGTGTTCGAAGGCGTGGGTTCGTACACCGGCGGCAAGATCGGCCGCGACGAGTTGCAGCGCCTTGAGACAGCGGCCTGTCCGACGGTCGGCGCCTGCCCCGGCCAGTACACCGCGAGCACCATGGCGGCGGTGTCGGAGGCTCTGGGCATCGCGCTGCCCGGCTCCGGCTTCGTTCCGGCGGTCGACGCCAAGCGCGGCGCGATCGCCGCCGCCTGCGGGCGCACGGTGATGGACCTGATCGCGCGCAACATCCGGCCGCGCGACATCGTCACCCGAAAGTCGCTGGAGAACGCGGCCGCCGTCGTCGCCGCCTCGGGCGGCTCGACCAACGCCGCCCTTCACCTGCCGGCGATCGCCAACGAAGCGGGCGTGAAGTTCGACCTTGCCGACGTGGTCGATGTCTTTCGCCGCACGCCCTATCTCGCCGACATGAAGCCCGCGGGGCACTACATGGCGATCGACCTGTACCGGATCGGCGGCGTGCCCGTGCTGATCAAGGCCCTGCTCGACGGCGGCCACCTGCATGGCGACTGCCTCACGGTCACCGGCAGGACGCTGGCCGAGAACCATATCGACGTGGTGGTGCCGACCGGTCAAGACATCCTGCGGCCGGCGAGCAATCCCTTCTCGCCGAGCGGCGGCGTGGTCGGCCTGAAAGGCTCGCTCGCTCCGGAGGGGGCGATCTGCAAGGTGGCCCATCTGAAGCGCCGCGCGCTCACCGGTCCGGCACGCATCTTCGGATCGGAAGAAGACTGCCTCGCCGCCGTGCTGAGGCGCGACTACCGGGCCGGCGAAGTCCTCGTCATCCGCTACGAGGGCCCGCGCGGCGGGCCGGGCATGCGCGAGATGCTGGCGACGACCGCCGCCATCTACGGCCAGGGCATGGGCGAGGAAGTGGCGCTGGTGACCGACGGGCGGTTCTCGGGCGGCACGCGCGGCCTCTGCGTCGGCCATCTCGGACCCGAGGCGGCCATCGGCGGGCCCATCGCCCTGGTCAAGGACGGCGACATGATCGCCATCGACGCCGATGCCGGCACGATCGACCTGCTGGTTCCCGCGCCTGAGATCGGGGAGCGCCGCCGGCACTGGCAGCCACGCACCACGCTCCATCCGACGGGTGCGCTGTGGCGCTATGCCCAGACGGTTGGCAACGCCGCCGGCGGTGCCGTCGTCCATCCCGGCGGAAGTGCTGAGAAAGTGAGCTACGCCGACGCCTGACGGGCCGGTACAGTGGTGGGATGAGTCGGGCCAAACGCATCATCATTTGCGGCGGCGGCGCGATCGGTGTCGCCATCGCCTACTTCCTCAGTCGACGCGGTGCGGCGCCCATCGTGATCGAGCGTCACAAAGTCGCCGGTTCGGCCTCCGGCAAGTCGGGCGGCTTTCTGGCGTTCGACTGGTGCCGCGGCAGTCCGCTCGATCGACTGGCGCGCCGGAGCTTTGCGCTGCATGCAGAACTTGCCGACACGCTCGGCAATCCCTGGGGTTACAGGCGCCTCGAGACGTATGGCGGCTACGCTGTCGAAAATGACGCCGCGCGCGGTCCGGGTGAACGGCCGTGGCTGTCCGAAGGAGTGACGATCACGGGCCGGCTCGGCTCGCCGCAGACGACGGCGTTGGTAGAACCACGCGCCTTCACGACGGGCCTGATGGCCGCCGCCGAGAAACACGGTGGCGCGCAGCGGCACGGCGCGGTCATAGACCTGGTGCGGGACAAGAGCGGCGCCGCACGCGGCGTCGCGCTCGAAGACGGCGAGACCGTCGAAGGCGACGCCGTGGTCATCGCCATGGGGCCGTGGTCGATCCTGGCTGCTCGCTGGCTGCCGCTGCCGGCGGTGTACGGCTACAAGGGCCATAGTCTCATCTTCCAGACCGGGGAGGCGATTCCGGCGGAAGCCCTGTTCCTCGAATACCAGGAGTCGAGCGGCGAGGTCCTGACGCCGGAATTGTTCCCGCGCGCCGACGGCACGACATGGGTGTGTGCAGTCTCGAGCACGGAGCCGCTGCCGATCGATCCCGCCCGCGTGACCCCCGACGAGGGTGCGCATGCCCGCCTCGAAGCGATGTGTCGGACCATCTCGCCGGCGCTCGCCACCGCCCCGATCGCGGCGCGACAGGCCTGCTTTCGCCCCGTCACCGAGGATGGCCTGCCGCTGATCGGTCCGGTGCCGGGCGTGAACGGCGCCTACATCGCCACCGGCCACAGTGTCTGGGGCATGCTCAACGCGCCGGCTACCGGTGAGGCGATGGCCGAGCTGATCCTCGACGGCACCGCCCGGCACGTCGACCTGGCGCCTTTCGCGGCCGGGCGCCTGCGGGCGCTCGACCCCGTACGGCTGCGAACCGCCTAGATTTCCCGTTGATCAAGCTCGACGGCTCCTGGATGGTGGTCGTCAAGATAATGGCTCCCGAGGCAAGCGTGGTGCGTATCGCCGTCGTCGAAAACTTGGAGAAGACGCATCTCGGCAAGCTGGGGCGGGCGCTGGAAGAAGCGAATGCCGAGGTCGAATTGTTCCGGCCCTGGCGGGACGGCGTCCTGCCGTCAGGGACCGACGACCACGACGGCCTGATCGTTCTCGGCGGCAAGCAGGGCGCGGTCGATGACGCAGCCTATCCTTACCTTCCCCGTCTCGCGCACGTGATGCGCCGCTTCGGCGACGCCGACAAGTCGGTGCTCGGCGTCTGCCTCGGCGCGCAGCTTCTCGCGCGGGCCTATGGCGGCGCGAACATCCTGGGCAGCGCCCCGGAATTCGCCTGGACGCCGCTCGACATCACGGCGGAGGGCGCGGCCGATCCGCTGTTCCGCGGCCTCGACGCCCGGTTCGAGAGCTTCCAGTGGCATGTCGACACGTTCTCCCTGCCCGACAAGGCCGTGCGGCTCGTGTCCGGCTCGGCCGTCGCCAACCAATGCTTTCGCGTCGGCCGCGCCGCCTATGGCGCGCAGTTCCACTTCGAGGCCAGCGTCGAGGTCGTCGAAGCCTGGCTGGTCGAGTTCCGCGACGTCGCCGAGCGGATGGCGCCCGGCTGGCTCGCTCGCTACCCCGAGATGGTCGCGCGGCACGCCGCGGCGGCGGACCGGGCGGGCCATGCCATCGCGCGCGCCTTCCTGCGGACCGTCCAGCCCGCGCGCGAGGCGGCAGCGGCCGGCTGACGCGTCACGCCACGGCAATCGCCTCGATCTCGACGAGCCATTCCGGATCCAGAGTCCGGACGACGATCACCGTCGCTGATCTCCCCAGTGATCGCCCGCTGTACGACAAAGTCGGCGTACCACACCAAGTTGACTTGGCAGCAGACAGCGCATAGGTTCCCGCCCTTTTTTCCACCACCGGGCGGACGGTCGCCATGCCCCAGATCCTCGTCGAGGCGCTGGCCAAGACCTATCGCGTCGCTGAACGCGCGCCGGGCCTCACCGGCGCGCTGCGCGGCCTCGTTCGCCGGCGCTGGCGCCCGGTCCATGCCCTGGCCGACGTCTCGTTCAGCCTCGAAGCCGGCGAGCTGCTGGCCTTCATCGGACCCAACGGTGCCGGCAAGTCCACGACCGTGAAGATCCTGTCGGGCATCCTGCGGCCCACCAGCGGCCGGGTCGAGGTGGATGGCCTGGTGCCCTACGAGGACCGCGTGCGCCATGTCGCGCGCATCGGCGTGGTGTTCGGCCAGCGCAGCCAGCTCTGGTGGGACCTGCCGGTGATCGACGGCTTCGATCTGCTGGCCGACATCTATCGCGTCGGGCCCGAGCGCTACCGCCGCCGGCGCGATGAGCTCGTGGCCATGCTGCGGCTCGAGCCGCTGCTCGACCAGCCGGTGCGCCAGCTCTCGCTCGGCCAGCGCATGCGCGCGGAGTTCGCCGCCGCCCTGCTGCACGATCCCACGATCCTGTTCCTCGACGAGCCGACCATCGGGCTCGATGCGCCGTCGAAGCTCGCGGTACGCGACTTCGTGCGGCAGCTCAATCGCGAGCAGGGCGTGACCGTGCTGCTCACGACCCACGACATGCACGACGTCGAGGCGCTGGCCGAGCGTGTCATCGTCATCGGCCAGGGCCGCCTGCTCACCGACGGCCCGTTCGAGAGCCTGCGGACCAGCGTCCTGGCCGAGCGGCGGCTCCACATCGACTTCGCCGGTCCCGCGCCTGCGCTCGAGATGCCGGGCGTCACGGTCCGGGCGCGCAGCGAACGCTCGCTCGAGCTCGCCTTCGATCCGGCAGAAATCCCGGTCGCAAAGCTGATCGCCGCCGTCGCCGCGCAGCACGCCGTCGAGGACATCCACGTCGACGAGCCCGCCATCGAGGAGGTGATCGCGCGCTTCTACGACCTGCACGATGCGGGCGAGGCGTGACGATGCAGGCGGCCAGTCTCCATTGGGCACGTCCCTATCTCGCGGCCTTCCGCGCCCGTTTCCAGCTCATGCTGCAGTACCGCGCCGCGGCGCTGGCGGGCTTTGCCACGCAGTGCTGGTGGGGCGCCATCCGCATCCTGGTCTTCGCCGCCTTCTACGGCGTCAACGCCGCGGCGGCGCCGATCAGCCTCGCCGACGCTGTAACCTATGTCTGGCTCGGCCAGGCGCTGCTGGCGCTGCAGCCGTGGGTCGCCGATCCGGAAATCGGCCAGGCGGTGCGGACCGGCGGCGTCGGCTACGACCGGCTGCGGCCGCTCGACGCCTACGGCTACTGGTATGCGCGCACTTTGGGATGGATGCTGGCCCGCGCCCTGCCGCGCGCGGCGCTGATGCTGCTGGCGGCGGGCATCGTGCTGCCGCTGGTGGGCCTTGGCGACTGGGCGTTGCGGCCGCCGTCCGGCGTGATGGCAGCCTTGCTGTTCGTCCCCGCCTTCGTGCTCATGACGGCGCTCGGCGCCGCCGTCCTGATGCTGGCGAACATCGTCGTGGCCGCGAGCCTCAACGAGCGCGGGGTGAACGCCGTCCTGACGCCGCTGGTGATCGTCTTCTCGGGCAGCCTGCTGCCACTCGACTTCTATCCCGACGCGCTCAGGCCCTTCCTGCACGTGCAGCCATTCGCCGGCCTGGTCGACATCCCGTTCCGCATCTATTTCGCCAACCTCAAGGGCGGCGCAGCATTGCAGGGCCTGGCCCTGCAGGCGGCTTGGACCCTGGTGCTGATCGGACTCGGTCGGCTGGCGATGGAGCGCATGATGCGCCGGCTGGAAATGCAGGGCGGCTGACCCATGAATGCACTCGCCCTCTACGGCCGCTACGTCGCCACCTCGCTGCGCGCGCAGGCGCAGTATCCGGCGGCGACCCTGATGCTCACCGCCGGCCACTTCGCGGCCACGGCGATCGAAATCCTGGGCGTGTTCGCCCTGTTCGATCGCTTCGGGCCGGTCGGCGGCTGGTCGTTCGGCGAAGCGGCCGTGTTCTACGCGCTGGTCAACATCATGTTCTCGATCGCCGACCTGCTCTCTCGCGGCTTCGAGGCGTTCGGGACGGACTTCGTGCGCACCGGCGCCTTCGACCGCGTGCTCCTGCGGCCGCGCGCCGCCGCCCTGCAACTCGCCGGCTACGAGGTGCGGCTGTCGCGATTGGGACGCCTGCTGCAGGCCTCCGTCGTGCTGATCCTCGCGAGCAGCCTCGTGCCCATCACCTGGGATGCCGCGGCGGTCGCAACCGCGGTGTGGGCCGTGGCCGGCGGCGTGGCCCTGTTTGCCGGAATCCTGGTGCTGCAGGCGACGCTTGCCTTCTGGACCATCGACAGCCTCGAGATCATGAACGTGCTCACCTACGGCGGCGTCCAGGCGGCGCAGTATCCGCTCAACGTCTATGCAGCGTGGTTCCGCCGCGTGCTGACGTTCGGCCTGCCGCTCGCCTGCGTGGCCTACTACCCGGTGCTTGCCATCCTGAAGCGGCCGGATCCGCTCGGCGCGCCGGACTGGTTCCTGCCGCTTGCACCGATCGCAGGTTTCGCGTTCCTTGCCCTGTCGTTCGTCGCCTGGCGCGCGGGCATGGCGCGCTATGCCTCCACTGGCAGCTAGCGGAAGCATGCCGCGGCTGCCTGCACTGCCGTCAGCGGTTCGAGGAGTTCCCGCCCTTTCCGCCCTTTCCGCCGGTACTTCCGTAGTGGTCCCTCGCAAGCCAACCCCCTACCGATTGGGATTGCCGTCGAATTAAGATAGTTATGCAAGTCTCGATATTGGTTTTCGGTGGTGAAGGCGGCCGGCCTCACCGATCGGGAATCCGGGCACACCCCTCCGACCGGGCAGCCGGACGGGCTCGCGCGGTATCTGTCCGCGTGCGCGATGGTATCGGATGAACGATGCATAGAACGGACGCCTGAAAGCGCGGCGGCGAGCTCAACATAACTCAAGTGCTTTATGGTGTCAATAACTTTGGTGCGATCCGGCAGTTTCGTTTTCGCGAGTTTTTTCGCACCGTAGAGCGGCCCGGGAGAGGGCCTCGAAATGCCGGCCACGCCATTGCTTGTGTGGCTCTGCACCGGTGCCAGCAATGCTGTCATCCGATACAAACAAACAGTCATGACACTTGTGACGATACCAGGAGCGGTTCATGGAATACAGGCCACTCGGAAAAACCGGGCTCACGGTCGGCGTCGCCGGGCTTGGTTGCGGCGGCAACAGCCGCCTGGGCCTCGGCCGCGGCGCCGGCGTCGACGATTGCGTGGCGATCGTGCGTACGGCCGTCGATCTCGGCGTCAATTTCCTCGACACCGCCGAGGCCTATGGCACCGAGGAGATCGTCGGAGCCGCCGCCCGGCACTATGACCGGGACAGGCTGGTGATCTCGACCAAGGCCGTATTCAACACAAGTGATACAGGCGAAACCGTGACCCGCCGGGTGGAGGCGGCCCTGCGACGGCTGGGCCTCGACTACGTGGACATCTTCCATTTCCACGCCGTCCATCCGACGGCCTATGAACATCATCGCGATGTCCTGGCGCCCGCCCTCACAAAGCTCAAGGAGCAAGGGAAGGTGCGCCACATCGGCATCACCGAGACCAGCCCCAACGATCCCGAACAGAAGATGCTGACCCGGGCGATCCAGGAAGCCCCCTGGGAAGTCACGATGCTGGCCTACAGCCTCATGAACCAGGGAGCGCGTCACAGGATCTTTCCAGAGATGCAGCGTCGAGGGATCGGCACGCTGCTGATGTTCGTCGTCCGCAACATCTTCAGCAACGCAGCCTATCGCCGCGACATCTTCGCCAAGCTGGTCGAGCAAGGCGATCTCGACGCGTCGATCCTGTCCGAGGGCGATCCGCTCGGCTTCCTCGTTGCCGAAGGTGCGGCGGAAAGCATCACGGATGCCGCGTATCGCTACGCACGCCACGAGCAGGGGGTCGATGTCGTTCTGTTCGGAACCGGCGACAAGGCTCACGTCAAGGACAACGTCGATTCGATACTGCGCCCACCCTTGGCGCCACCGATCATCGAGCGGCTTCACGCCTCGTTCGGCCACCTGAAAGGCGTCGGGCTCGACCGTCCGGGCCCCGTCAAAAAGTAATCATCCGACGGTGCGGCGGTAGCTCAGCGTCATCAGCTCGTCGAGCCGCGTGCCGGGCTCGAAGTCGGCCATGCCCTCGGGCCGCTCGAGGCCGGGGAGCTGGCGCGCGCACTCCGACGGCGCGCCGATGGTCTGCGTCACCGGATAGAGCGCCGACCAGGCGGGCACGCCGGCATAGTCCTCCTCGTCGTCGGCGACGTGCTTGTCGCGGATCTTGCCCGAGGCGTGCTCGATCTCCATGCTCATCATGGTCGTCGCCTTGAGTTCCTGCGTGTTGGGCTGGCGGATCAGCGTCGAGCGACCGGGATAGATGCGGTCGATGAAACGGTCCATCAGCCTCAGCTTCTTCTCCTGATCGTCGACGACATGCGCCGTGCCGAACGCCATCACCGCACGGTAGTTGACCGAATGGTGGAAGCCCGACCGCGCCATCACCAGCGCATCGAGATGGGTGACGGTGAGGCAGACCGGCACGCCCTGGCCCTGCGTGCGGATCATCCGGCTGGCCGAGGAGCCGTGCCAATAGAGATGGTCGCCCTCGCGCCAGAAGGAGGTCGGCGTGCAGTAGGGACGGCCGTCGATCACATAGGCAATGTGGCAGACAAGGGCGGCATCGAGGATCTCGTAGACCGTCTTGCGGTCGTAACGGCCACGCTCGTGCACGCGCTTGACCTTGTTCACCGGCGTGACGCCGAAGGACTCGGCCGTGTTCTCGGCGGCTTGGCCGCGCGCGATGGTCTGGGTGCTCATGACAGGACTCCGGGGCGATTGCGGGTCGGACCATGATCACAATAAGGTACAGACGAAAGAGCCAGTTTCGATAATCCGGGCTGTACCAGTCATGCCGCGTCTGCTTCGCAAGGCGGCCCCCTTGGGCCTCGTCCTCGATGCCGCCTCGCGCACGCCCCTGCACCGCCAGATCGGCGAACAGGTGCGCCGCGCCATCCTCGAGCGGCGGCTGGCGCCCGGCCAGCGTCTGCCCTCCTCGCGCCTCATGGCAAGCGAGCTCGACGTCGCGCGCGGCACCGTGCTGCTGGCCATGGACCAGCTCATCGCCGAGGGCTACGTCGTGGCGCAGGCGGCGTCAGGTCTCTCCGTCGCGACCGACCTGCCGGACGAGATGCTGACCGCGCCGCATGGGCACCCCGCCGGCCCGCCGGCTGCCGACGGCGCCGCCACGGCCGCCCTGTCGCGCCGCGCCCGGTTGGCGCTGCACGATGCCACGCCCACCTTCGGGTTCGAGGAGGCGCCGCTTGCCTTTCCGACCGGGCAGCCCGACCGCGAGGCCTTCCCCTTCGCGCTATGGGCGCGGCTGCTCGAGCGCGAATGGCGACGGCCGTCGTGGGCGGTCGCGGGCGCGCTGCATCCCTTTGGCCATGCCGGGCTGCGCGCCGCCATCGCCGCCTATCTCGGCGCGGCCCGTGGCTTCGCCTGTGAGCCAGAATCGATCGTGATCACGAGCGGCATGCGCCAGAGCCTGTCGCTGCTGGCCTGGCTGGTGCTCGATCCCGACGATGCGGCGTGGATCGAGGAGCCGGGCTTCGTCGGCACGCGCGAGGCGCTGGCGCTCGCTTTCGTGCGCACGGTGCCGGTCCCGATCGACGAGTCGGGTTTCGCCGTCGAGCGCGCGATGGCCGCCGCGCCGCAGGCGAAGCTCGCGGTCGTGGCGCCCGCACACCAGTTCCCGCTCGGCACGGTGCTCGGCCTGCAGCGCCGGCTCGAGCTCCTGAGCTGGGCCGAGCGCCACCAGGGTTGGATCGCCGAAGACGATTTCGACGGCGAGTACCGCTATGCCGGCCGGCCGCTGGCGCCGCTGCGCGCGCTCGATCGCAGCGGCCGCGTGGCGTATCTCGCAAGCTTCTCCAAGCTGCTCTTCCCGGCGCTGCGGCTGAGCTATGTCGTGCTGCCGACGGCGCTCGTCCCGGCTGCGGAGAAACGGATGGCGGCGGAGGCGGCGCGCGCCTCGCTGCTCGGCCAGGGCGCGCTCGCCCGCTTCATCGCCGACGGCCATCTCGCGACCCACCTGCGGCGCACGCGCTTGCTCTACGCCGCCCGCCAGGAAGCGCTCATAGCCGGTCTCGAGCGCCACCTCGCGCGCTGGCTGAAGAGTGCGCGCGACTCAGGCGGCATGCACCTGATCGCGCGGCCGGCCGCGGCGATCGCGCCCACCTTCGACGATCGCGCGGTCGTCGCGGCCGCCGCGCAGGCGGGAATCGCGGTGGCGCCGCTCTCGGCCTGCCATGCCGGCCGCCGCCGCCGGCACGGCCTGATCCTGGGCTATGCCGGGACACCCGAACGGGCGATCGACCCCGCCTGCGCCGCCCTCGCCCGCGTGCTCCGCGCCTCCACGGGCCGTTGACCTCAGGTCCGTCGCCCGCGGCGAACGCCCTTTTCGTCTTTGCTCGCCAAGGGCTGGCAGCGCGCCGCGCACCGAGACATCGACGATCATCTTTCGACCCCGGCGCAACCGGTCCACACCCATGACCGCGCCGAACCGTTGGCGCGTGGTGAGATTGCTCGGATCGACATTGCCTTGCGGCAGCATGCGACGCGCTTTCTCAAAGACGATCTCCTGCAGGTCGACGTACGCGGCGACTGGCACTTCCCACGAAATCCGCTCTCCGGCCAGTTCCCGACCTTCTATGCGCCGAGTCCCAAGGGCAACTGGGTCCTCCTGAGTGGCGGCGAATACGACTCCCATTTGCTCTTCGGCAGCCGGGCGATATCGGTGACCGACTCGCAAGCGGCGCGACTCAGAACAACTCCGGTGTGATGACGTTCTGCGGCCGCGGGCCGACCAGCGCCGCGCGCATGGTTTCCGCCGCCTTGAGCCTGGTGTCGTCCCAGGCCTCGGGCGTGAAGAAGGCGGAGTGCGGCGTGATGATCAGGCGCCCCTCGCACCACGGCTCGCGCGCGCGGTAGGCGCGCAGGAGCTCAGGCGTGGGTTCGACCGGCGGCTCTACAGGAAGGACGTCGAGCCCGACGCCGGCGAGATGCCCGCGCTTCAAGAGGTCGGCGAGCGCCTCGACATCGACGATCGGCCCGCGCGCGGTGTTCACCACCGCGCCTCCCTTCGGCATGCGCTCCAGCATGGCGCGCGAGATCATGCCGCGTGTCTCCGGCGTCAGCGGCGCATGGATCGACAGCGTGTCGGTCTGCTCCATCAGCGCCTCGAGCGAGCCTACGCGCTCGACGCCGACGCCGAGTTCGGTGCCGTTCGGCATGTACGGGTCATAAGCGACGACGCGGAACTGGAAAGCCTTTGCCCTGAGCGCCGCCGCCGTGCCGATGCGGCCCAAACCGACGATGCCGAAGGTCTGCACGCCGTTGCGCCGGAGCAGCGGGTCGCGCACGTAGCTCCACGGCGCGGGCTGCGGTCGGCGCTGCGCCTCGAGGTGGAGCGCGATGCCGCGGCGGAGCGACAAGGCAAGGGCCAGCGCGTGGTCGGCCACCTCGGTGGTGCCGTAGTCCGGCACGTTGCATACCATCACCTTGCGCGCGGCGGCTGCCTTGCGATCGATCTTGTCGTAGCCGACGCCCATGCGCACGACGCAGGCGAGCCTGGGGAACCTGGCGAGGTGTTCGGCGCTCACCGCGTGCCGCATCACCATCAAGCCGTCGATCTCGGCGCAGTCGCGCTCCTCGAGCTGCGACAGGTTGGCGACGTTGCGCCACACCACACGCACGTCGGGCCCGAACACGTCGCGCTCGACCTTGTCGTTGTCGTACAGCTTCTCCGCGTACAGCACTGTCTTGACCATGGCTTGGACCTCTCCCCCGTGACGCGACGCATCCTAGCAGGCGGTGGCGTGAGCTGGGCTCCGCACGCTTTCCGACGCCGGCCGGATGGACAACCTTGGCGAGGCGTTGTCGCCGGCCTGAAGAACAACCGCTCCCCGCCGCGCGCTCGCCATTCGCAGGATCGTCCGCCGCCACAATATGCCACGGCCCAATCGCAGCGCCAGTTGACGCACGCAGCGCGCAACAACACGGCAGCGCAATGACCACTTTCGGCATCCGGGGCACGTTCCTCGACTGCATGTCGGACCAGCCCTTCAAAGGACGGCAGCGCGATCACCCGAACTTGCGCCGATGTGATTCGCCGTGACGCCAGGCGACTTGTCCTTCGTCAAAGCAAGCGCGTCACGTGATTGTCCCAACGGCCGGAATCGAGAAACGCCGAAGGTATCGGGCTGGACCGAACCATTGGGAGGTCCGCGACGACGAAATAGCCGCCGCCCTGCCCGCTGGTGACGAGGAAGGTGCCGGCGCCGTCGCCCGCCGCCAGGCCGCAACCGTCGGCGATCTCAGCACAGCCGAGGCAGCGGCGCTCACGCACGTCCCACAATACGGCGACACCGCCGACCGGGCTGCTCGTCGCCAGGAAGCGCCCGCTGGTGTCGAGGGCGGCGCTGCCGCAATAGTTGCGCAGGCGGCCAAGCACGCGGTCCGGCAGGACGACTGTTTCCAGCGCCGCGCCCGGCCGCCTATGCAGCGCCAGCAAGGGCACGCGATCGTCCGACGGTCCTTCATATTGCATGACGACGGCGACCGCGCCGTCGGGCGCGATGGCGAGATGACGCAGGCTGAGCTGGAACAGCTCGCCCGGCAGCCGGGCCGTTCCCAGCAGCGCGCCGTCACGCGCCCGCAGATAGGCGAGCGACGATTCCATCTCGTCGACATTGAGCTTGATTCCCGGCGCGTCCGGATCGGTCAGGATTCCACCATTGGCCACCACCAGGGTCTCGCCGTCGGGCAGCAGGCGGATCTCGTGCGGATCGAGGCCGCCGCTCGGCACCTCGCCCACCCGGGCGTAGCCGGCGGCGGCGTCGTAGATGCCGAGGATGCCGTCGCCCGTGTCATGCACCAGCTCGGTCGCGTAAAGCAGGCGTCCGGTACCGTCGAAGGCGCCGTGGCCGCAAAAGCGGCGGTTCTCGACGGCCGCGACCTCGCGCAGCACGTGGCCGTCCCGGCGGTCGGCGACGATCATGAAGGCCCCCGGCCGGCGTGCGAAGGCGACGATCTCATCGAGCCGGCCGGGCCGCTGGGCAAAGCCATGACCGCGCGCCGGCAGCGCGATGTCGAAGGCGGCGCCGCCCTCGGCGTCGAAGCCGGCGGCAAAGGCCCGGCCGCCATCGACACGTGCGCCCAGGAAGACGGCGCGCGGCGCTGCCGCGCGAATCGTCCGGGGTGCGAGACCGACCACCGCGGTCGCCGCGGTGGCTTGCAGGAAACGGCGGCGCCCCGGCACGGCTCAGTCCCCGTCGAGCGCGTTGAAGCCGACCGGCACCCCGAGCACCGGCGCGAGTCGCTGGGCAAGCAAAGCCTTGAGCGCCCTCGTCTCACGCAACAGCTTGTCGAGCGGTCGGCGCGAGGCGGCGGACGCGACGCCGGCTCCGAGCGAACCCGGGATGCCCTCGACCGTCGCCAGTGTCTGGGCGAAGGCACGGGTCAGCAACTCGTCAAGCTCACGCTCGCCCGCAATCTCGCGCACGAAGCTGGACACGCTTGCGCCGCCGCCCGTCCCGACATAGAGCGCCTGCGCCGCCGCGAGGTTGGTGCGGATGTTGGCGAGCGAGCGGCCGCTGCGCCAGGCTTCGGCGAGGCGCGGCCGCGCCGCCTGGATCGAGGCGCCGAGCGGCCGCACCAGCTTGTGGTCGGCAACGAACTCGACGGCGGTATGGAGGGACTTGAACAGCTCCAGCGTCACCTCGCGGTGATGGTGAAAGCGCACGTGCTCCGGCCCGGCCTGATCGAGGTAGCGGGCATAGGCGTCGTCGCCTTGCGACCACGCCGCGTCGATGTCGCGCGCCATGGTGGCGAGGTTGGCGGCAATGGCACGCACGACGGCGCAGGCCGTGTCGGCCCCGGCGGCGGTGCGCGCCGTGAGCCGTGCCGCCAGGCCCTCGTCGTAGAGCAGCCGTTCGAGCGCCGGGAAGCCCTGGACAGCGACGCTTTCCCTGGCGATGGACTGTTCCGTGATGGCCTGCGGCGAGCCGTTCTCCAGCAACGCGCCGAGCTGGCGGCCGACGCTGTTGCGCGGATCGGGCCAGAAGAAGATGCGCGAGCGTCGCGAGAAGAATTCGACCGGGCCGAAGCGCACGTGCTGGATGGCTTCCCAGGCGTCCATCGCCAGGACGAAGGCCTGCCGCAGCGCCGTCACGTCGGCAGGCGCGCGCGCGGCACAGGCAAGGTCCGCCGTTCCCCGCAATGCCGCGGTTGCCCGGGCGAAGGCGGCCAGCCGCGGCAACACATGACCGGCAACGATCGACCTGTTGAGCGCGCGGTAGTCGTCCTCGGTGGCCGCCAGGGCCGGCAGGGCAGCGACGGCCAACGCCAGAACGACGAGAATGCGTGCGGCAACGGACAGGGAACCCCTCACGACGCTGCCCTTCAGAGAGAGCTGAGGAAGGCCAGCAGCGCGTCGCGCTCGGCCTTGCTCATTCCGACAACGTGGCCCTTCGCGGCTCCGGCCTCGCCACCGTGCCAGAGGACCGCCTCCAGCAGGTTGCGCGCGCGGCCGTCGTGCAGGAACTGCGTATGGCCGCTCACCCTCTCGGTCAGGCCGATGCCCCAGAGCGGCGGCGTACGCCATTCGCGCCCGCTCGCCGATCCCTCGGGCCGGCCGTCGGCGAGCCCTTCGCCCATGTCGTGCAGCAGCAGGTCGCTGTAGGGCCAGATCAACTGGCCCGACTGCTCGGGCCTGCCGGGCAGGTCGCGCGTCACGAACTTCGGACGGTGGCAGGCCGCGCAGCCGGACTCGTAGAAGAGCTTCTTGCCGGCCAGAACCTGCGGGTCGTCCACCTTGCGTCGCGCCGGGACACCAAGGTTGCGCGCATAAAACACGACGAGGTCCATCATCTGCTGCGTGACCTCGACCTTCTCGCCATCGTCCTGGCCATTTGGCGCCTCGCGGCAGGCCTCCTGGGCCGCGGTGCATTCGCCGCCCGGCGCCGGCGCCAGCACGCTGGACAAACCCATGTCACCGAGAAAGGCGTGTGCCGCCTGCTGGCGCACCGTCGGCTCGCCGGCCTTCCAGCCGAAGCGCCCGAGCATGGGCCTGCGCAATTCCTCGCTCCACACGCTGTTGGGCCTGCCGGAGATGCCGTCGCCGTCCCTGTCATCGGGATCGGCTGCAGCGAGAATGTCGGCCTCGTCGATGGCCTCGAGCAGGCCGACGCCCGGCATCGGCGGGGCGACGCGCGGCGACAGCATGACGTCGGGTGCCATCGGGCCATAGCCGAGGTCGGCGACGCCATAGCGCGGCTTGCGCAGGTGCACGACCTCGCCGTCGGCCAGCGCCACCGGCACCTCTGTGTACGCCACGGTCATCTGCCCTTCCGGCTCGTGACCCTGGATGGCGAAGTTCTGCAGCTGCGTTCCATAGACGGGCTCGGGGATGGCCGACAGGCGACGGGCGGCAAGCGCCGCCCGCTCGGCGTCGGTGCGAGGCGGCACGCTCAGGCGCAGGAACATCGAAACGGCCGGCTCGCCGGCCAGCGGCGGCGAGCCGCGCCCGTCCTTCAGGTGGCAGCCCTGGCAGGAACGCGAGTTGAACAACGGCCCGAGACCGTCCGACGACAGCGTCGAGCTGGGCGCCGAGACCCATAGCTTGCGGAAGATGCCGTCGCCGACCTTGAAGTCGAGCTGCCGCTCGAAGCTCATGTTGCCCGAGGGATGGGAGAAGATGCTGGCGTTGATCGGCTTGCGCACGGTGGCACCGCCGCCCTGGTTGGCCTCGTAAGGCTCGCTCCGGGAGAAGTCGCGCGTCGGCGCGACGATGCGCGCGATGCGATCGGGCACGTCCTCGGCCCGCGCCCGCGCGACCTCGCCGGACAGGGCCACGACCGAAGCGGTCGCGACGAAGACGGCGAGGAGGCCAAACGCCGTCAGCGCGGCCCTCGCGCCGCCCGCCCTGCCCGTTGCGCTGCCCGTTGCGCTGGCCGTTGCGCCGCCCGTTTCGGGCCGCCCGGTGACGCCGGTGCGCTCCATCACACCCACTTACTTCTGGAAGACCTTGTCGGGACTGTCGAGGCTGTCGGAGCCCCCGAACGCGATGGCTTCGAGCTTGAGCGCCGTCACGACGCGCTCGATCGCGCGGGTCTGGTCGGTGAGCGCGTTGACCAGGGCCATGACGACCGCATTGCCCTCGGCATTGCTCTCTCCGATCATCTGATCATAGGCCTCGACGGTCTCGGCGCGTCGCTTGAGTTCCGTCGCCTTCACGACAGTGACCGCCATCTTGTCGGTCAGTTCCCTGGCCGCGGCAGCATCGACCTTGGCCGTCAGGCCTTCGAGGCTGGGGCCCTTCACCTGACTGCCGTCGAGGCGCGTGTAGCTGCCCGTCCAGACGTTACGCATGCCAATGATGTCGTAGTAGTGCGAGTTGTGCGTGTTGTCGGAAAAGCAGTCGTGCTCCTCCTCGGGGTCGTGCAGCATCAGGCCAAGCTTGATGCGCTCGCCGGCCAGCTCGCCATAGGACAGGCTGCCCAGCCCGGTCAGCATCGCGGCAATGCCGGCCGCCGGGTCGCCCTCGGTCAGCTTCCGGCGCGCTTCGCCATCGCCGGCCCATTGCCCGGCCATCCAGGCAAGATCGTCGACCAGCAGCTGCGCGGCGACCTTGAGATACTGCCCGCGCCGCTCGCAATTGCCGTTGGTGCAGGCCGAACCCTCGGCGTAGTCGGTCCAGGGACGTTTGCCGGCGCCGGGGCCGGTGCCATTGAGGTCCTGGCCCCACAGCAGGAACTCGATGGCGTGGTAGCCGGTCGCCACATTGGCTTCGACGCCGCCGATCTCCTGCAGGCCGCGCAGCGTCTGTGCGGTGATCGGGTTGGCATCGACGGTCTCGCCGGCGTGCGTCACCTTGCTGTTGGCGATGACATTGGCGGTGTAGAGCGGGTTCTCATCGGAGTCCGCGCCGTAGGAGCCGCCGACATAGTCGATCAGGCCCTCGTCGAGTGGCCAGGCGTTCACCCGTCCTTCCCACTCATCGACGATGGCGTTGCCGAAGCGGTAGGCCTCCGACTGCTGGTAGGGCACGCGCGCGGCGAGCCAAGCCTGCCGGGCGGCGTTCAGGGCAGGCCCGCTCGGTTTGGCGACCAGGGAGTCGATCGCATTCCGCAGCCCCCGCGCCGTGACCAGCGAGTCCGAATAGACCGCTTCGGCAATGTCGGCATAGGTGCCGAGCACGGCCTTGCGGTCGCTGCTTGGATCGGCCGAGGCTGGGGCCATCGCCGCTGCGAGGGCCAGAGCGCCGCCAATCAGGCCGCTATAGAGCGTGAAGCGCATGTTTCTCATGAATCGAAATCGCCTTGCGCGGACTTGATGTTGTACCGTCTGGTGCCCGGCGATGCCGGCCAGAGTGCCACCTTTCATCATAGCGAATGATTCTCATTATTATCGCTGACCGTCAATTCGGCAGTGGCCGGCATATCCATATGACGAACGGGCAGCATGGAATTCTCGTCCCGCCGTCCTCGAATGAATGTCGAAACTGGCCTGCAGCACGAGAGCCAGGAGGAGGACCCCCGTCCAACCGTGCCGACAGCCAGCAAGGCGACGACCGGCCTGCAAGCTCACCGTCGAGCTGCCCGCTCTCGCCCATGACGGCACCTCGGGGCCGGCGCCGCTTCGAACGCCATTCGTCGAAGCTCGATTGGCGCCAGGAAGCCAGGAAAGGCCTTCGACAGCTTCGACTTCACAGCAAAAAATCCGTCCTCTTTCGAGGACGGATTTTCGAATTGGTTGCGGGAGGCGCAGCCGCGTTCGTCCTGACTTTACCCATCCGTTGATCCTGATGGCTTTCGGCGAAGTCGAGGATGCCCATCAGCTCGCCGCGTAGCTCGGCCTCGACCTGCCCGCGCTTGGGGCCGGGCTTGAGGACGACATCGCTGATCAAGGAGCGGATCGCTTCGGCCGCGGCCACGCCGCCGTCCGGATCGTCCAGCACCTCCGTGAAGGTCGCGACCTTGGCGCGGTAGATGTTGGCGACGTTGGGATGCACGTCTGGCACATCGGCGGGAGCCTGCGCCAGGCGCTCGGCGATCTCCGCCTTGCGCCGTTCCAGCTCCTCCATGCGCGCCTTCATGACCGGCTGATACATGCCGTCCTCGATGGCGGCGAGAATGCCGGCGACGGCGCGGTCGATCTTGTCCAGCTCCCGCCGATCGGCCTGGTTCTGCGCCCGCCGCTCCCGATTGAGCCGGTTCGTCTCCTGCACATAGGCCCGCATCGCCGCAGCGACGGACTCCGCCGAAACCAGCCTGTCCGTGAGGCCGGAGAGGACCCGCTGCTCGATCGTCCCGCGCCGGATGGTCCGGTTGTTGGCGCAGGTGCCTCGGCGATGGTGGTTCAGGCAAGATGGCGGCGTCGTGATAGGTGCCCATGATCTTCCATCGCTCACGCGCGGCATGCTCCCGGCAGAGACGGAACTGGTCCTCGATCGAGCTTTCGCTCTGGTTGTCGGACGAATAGCGGGCATAGAGCGCCACGCGACTCATGGCGGGTCTCCGTTCTGTCTATTCCTTCTCGGCCCCGTCGTCCTGTGCGTCCTGGGGCCTGTTGTCGTTGGTGGCGCTGAGCGCCGCGAACTGTTCTCGCGCGATCCGGCGTCCGGTCAGCCGGGCGATGGTCAGGGCCACCCGATCCACCTGCTGCCGCGTCCGCTGGTCCGGTCCATCCCGCCCGCCGTCCGGGCCTTGATTGTCGTTGGCCGGTATGAGGCCGTCCGGCTCTGGTTCCGTATCATCTGCCATGCCGTCGCTCGCTTTCCTGTCGAGGTCGAACGGGCATGAAGCGGCGGCAGGTTCAGGATGAGAAGACCGAAAATCCCTTCATCGTGCTGTGGGACAAAGATACTTGCAGACGGCGGTTCTGGCGTAGAGTTCAGGCCCACACTCTCTCTCGTCGACATCAACGAAGCGTCCGCCTCTGCGCGGGCGACGGTGGCCCGACGTTCTGATCATTCGTCATCCTCCCCCAACAGAGCATGCAGCAGAGCGTGCTGTGGCGAGGAGAATGGATCGACCACCGTCACTCCAGCCCAGGTAAAGCCTTCCTGAAGGTCCTCGGATAAAAGCAGGCGGCAAGCCGATTGTGAGGCAGCCGACAGGATGACCGCATCCCATATTCCCAGTTGATGGTCGGTCGCGAGATCGGCTGCCGCCACCATGACTTCGGGTGACGTTTCGACAACCGGGAACGTATCGCGCCAGCTCTGCAGAGCATCGCGGGCGTCGCTTCGCGACTTGCCACCTTTGCGAACGAGCACATTGAAAAGCTCACCGAGAACCTGCACCGGCACGACCGTTGCCTCCTGCGGCAGCCGGCGAATGAGGGCCAGAGCAGCGTCACGCCGCTCAGCCCCATTGATGCCTTCGGCGTAGGCGAGCACGTTCGTATCGAGAGCGATCCTCACCGATCGTCCTCATAGAGTTCATCGCGCGTCCATCGTCCCACATTGATGACGGGCTGCCTTTCAAGGCGCGACAGCAGCGTCGAGCGTGCGCTGCTCGCCACATCGTCGTGCTTGCCGGCGGGGATGAGCCGCGCGACCGGCTTTCCGTGACTGGTCACGACATAGCTGCGCCCCTCCCGAACTCCGCGCAGAAGGAGGGAGAACCGGCGGTTGGCATCCGCTGCCGAAACGGTTTCTTCCATGGCAAGACCATATGTAGTTATATTACCTACTATAGTGCCTACCCGGAAAATGGCAAGCCCACGTCAAGAGTGAGCGCACCGCTCCAAATCAACCTTACCTGCTTGGCGAGCCCCTGTTGGGCCGGACAGCCGGTCAAGGCTGGCGTGCCACGGTCGATGAGGACGGGCACTACTCCTTCGCCGTACCGCTATGAGTAAGCTGACGATACGTTCCAATCTGCAAATCTGCGAAGGTCTACGATTTCTGCACTACGCCTCGTGGGCGTCTTCCAGATGTCGTGCTTGAACCGACGGATCGAGATTGGGTTATCGTGACGACAACCTGAGGAGCAGTCGGTGCACTCGTTCCACCGCTGATGCGCACGGGAGAGGTTCGGCGATGACTTTCTAACCTCGAAGCGTTCAGCGAGGCTTCAGCGTGAACGAGTTCCATACCCGTGCTCGCGGGCGAGCACGATCGCCTGCGACCGATGGTGAACGCCGAGCTTACCGAGGATCTGTGAGATGTGATTGCGAACCGTTTTCTCGCTGATGATCAGGCGCCGCGCGATTTCCCGATTGTCGTGCCCGCCGGCGAGGAGACCGAGAATTTCGCGTTCGCGGGCCGTCAGGTCAGTCAGCAATGCCGGTGCGGCGCTTGGCCCGAACGCCGACAGGAATTCGTCTAGTGCACCAACAAATCTCGTCCATTCAGGATCGGTCTCCAATAGCAAATGGTTCCGGCTCTCGATCGGCATAAAGCGCGCACGTGGGACGAGAGAGGCAATTCTCCGGCCTTCTTCAAACGGAATGACAGAGTCACCGCGTGCATGCACGACCAGCGTAGGGCAACGAACCGCGGAGGCGAACTCCGTCATGTCGGCCTCCCAAAACGATCTAAGTAACCTCACGCCGTTCGCCGGAGTTGTCGTCCGCCGCAACAGATCGTTGTATGCCCGCGTGTGCCCTACACTTGCGTCCGGAATGTGCAAGGCTGTGAAGAACTGTCCGTACGCTGGCGTACCGTTCGGCCAACCCAATTCGATGACCTTGAGACGTGCCCGAGCCTCCTCCATTTGCTGCGCAGTTGCCTTGCCGGCGATGCGTCCCTTGGTCTGTGGTCCCTGCAGTACGAGGCAAGACACTCGATCCGCATTGCGCGCTGCGTAGGCCATGGCGGCGCCAGAGCCGGCCCCAGCCATACCAAACAGGCAAAATCTCTCGATCTGGGCCGCCTCAATAACGGCGTCCAGATCCGCCACGTAACTCTCCAAGTCGAATTGTATTCCATGGCGGTCGGACAATCCGCAGCCACGCCAATCATAACGAACAAGTGTGTGGCGCCTCGTGAGAAAGACGAGCCAAGGCTTCCAAATCGGGCTTTCCAGGTCGATTTCAAGATGATGGACCCAGTGTTGAATCCATACGAGCGGCGGTCCTTGGCCGCTGATGGCATAAGCGATTCCGGTGCCGTCGCGACTTCTGCAGAAGCGGATTTCCTGTGGGTGCTGCCTCATCCAATCCCCCGCGCAAGAGGCGCAAATATACGGCGTCAAGGGAGGAGGAGCGAGATGCCTGGCTAATGTAGGCCGGCGGCGATGGCGCCGGAGCTCACGCTGTGCGGGCTTTAATCGCGTTGGCTCGGGCGGACCAAGCGACACGCCCTTCATGATCGACCGCCTGATCACGCACGATAGCCGTCAGTGTCGTCCGCGCGGACGCGGAAAGAGAGGCAATGATCTTTGTCACAGGACTGAAGCCTGGGGTCTGCGAAGCCCAAAAATCATCAAACTCGTCAAATTCAACGGTGATATCCAACGCGGTTGTCTGGATGTCATAAAATCCCGTCGTCTGGAAAAGTCGGGTGAGGCCATCCAGCGTCGAGACTTCGGTTCCTGGGATTTGAGGGACTTCAGCACCCATTTGCCGCAGTCCGCGGACTAGGCAGGCGTTCGGCGCCCGACCGGCCGCAAAGTCCCAGACGTAGGCGGCAACAGAACCGCCGGGCCGTGCCACGCGCCGCATTTCGTATAGCGCCCCACTGGGCTCAGCTAGAAAATTGATCACAAGCGCGCTGGCGACGACATCGAAGCTGTGCGGCGGAAACAGCAATAAGTCCGCACCTGCGACCTGGAAGTGCAGTCTTTCGTCCTGCAGTCGGCTTCTCGCCCAGTCAATCTGCTGCACCGACGAGTCAAGGGCGACGATCGCCGAAGGCTCACATGACCGGAGTATGAGATCAGTAAAAGCTCCGGTTCCGCAACCTACCTCAAGCCATCGCGCGGATTTAGGCGGCGACAGCCAATCGAGGAACATCGCGCCGACGGCGCGGCTCCAACGTCCCATAAAGCGCTCGTACTGCGCGCCATCGTTGAAGTCGATTGCGACTTCAGCGGCACGATTGGTCATTCCGCCTTAATCCCGGCGGCGGATATGACGGTGGCCCAGCGTTCCGACTCCTGTTTCAGAAACCGTGCCGTTTCCTCCGGGCTGCTGCCCACGGGCGTAAACGACATCGCCTGCAGCTTGGCCGTCACGTCAGGGAGTTTGAGAATTTCAGCGATTGTGCGGGATAGATGCAGGGCGATCGGCGGGGGTGTATTCGGTGGAGCGACGAGTCCGAACCAGCTCGTTGCGATGACAGATGGGTACGATTCCGCGATAGTCGGCACATCCGGAAGCGCAGAAAAACGAGCCTCGCTAGCAACTCCGAGGGCCTTCAGTCGTCCCTCCCTGATGTGCGCAAGTGAGTTTCCAAGATTGTCAAACATGAAGTCGACATGGCCGGCCAGAAGATCAGTCACAGCCGGGGCGAGCCCTTTGTAAGGCACATGAACCGTTTGGATCTGCGCGGCTAACTTCAGACCTCCTGACATAGCTGATTTAGCCGCCTGAAATCACTCGCCTTTC
>WHTW01000103.1:9031-28088 GCA_009377525.1 Rhodospirillales bacterium | reverse complement strand
TTTCACAGGGCACATTCCGTCCGGCTGATTCCAGCCGGACGGAATGTGCTCTAGCGGATGATGGTGGCCTTGATGGCCGTCTGCTGGCTCCACACCGTGATAAGCTGATCGCCCGGCTGGACGGTCTTCGCGGCCGCCTGGCCGGCAGCCGTTTGCACCACCGGCATCTGGATGACCTCGCCGCTGTCGGGCGCCGGCTCCTCCGGCTTGCCGCCCGAGGCGTTGATCAGGAAGATCGTGGCACCGTCGACCTTGGTGACCATGCCGTCCATGCGCCACAGCCTGATCGGCTCCTGGGCGCCGGGAATGCCCTGCAGCCGCGCGCCCTTGGCGAGCATGGCCTTGGCCTGGGCGTCGTTCTGCGGCGTCTTCTTGGCGACCATGAAGTCGAGGTAGTCGTACCAGTGGGTGTCGACGATGTTGCCGACCTTGAGCTGGGGATAGTTGGTGACGAGGTCGGCGGCGCGCATCTTCACGCGGCCGAGATCCTCCCAGATGATGTTGAAGATGCGGCGCTCCGGATGGAGGCTGTGGATCGTGCCGCGCTTGAAGTTCTGGTAGGTGTTCGGCACGACGAGGTCTTGACCCTGCGCGGCAAGCGGCAACGGCAGGGTCGTCGCCGTCAGGGCGGCACCTCCCAACAACTTCAACGTCAAACGACGATTCATTTGCAACATGGCTGCTTCCCCTTTCGGTTCAAGCTTCAACGTCCATAGCGGACCAAGCCACATCAAGGGCAGGCTGTGCCCGCCTGACGTGACGGCAGCTTGTTTAGCGGCCCACGGTATCTTCACCGTGTTGCGGGCCGGAGAAATTGTGTCGTCTGTGTCGCCGGTCCGTTGACCGTGGAATACCTCAAGGAACTGGCCAGTCGGGCCGATCTGGGGACGACCTGGGACTCGTGGAGCACGCAGTATCGCGTGCTCGCGGTGGTGCTGGGCCTGCTCGCCGCCTACCTGGCGCTGCGGTCGGTCGTGCCCACGGTCCTGCGGCTGCTGCGGCCGGGCCTCTTCCTCGTGGTCGTCCTGATTGGCGTGTGGGCGCTCTTTCCCGCCGAGACCTGCTCGATCGAGCTGCTGTCCAGGCTGCCGATCCTTTGCGCGCGCTGACGCGATCAGATGCTGAGATCGAGCAGGTTGTAGTCCTTGATGTCGGCCCTGGCCTTGTCGTCCCAGCGGTACACGAGCCCTTCGTCGGCATGCGGCTTGTAGACGTAAGGCTTCTCGTTCGGGAACCGCTGCCGCCGGGCATCGATGCCATAGCCGATCAGGCGCGCGCGCTCGCGGATGCGCGCGGCGTCGTAGACGGCTTCCTTGTTGTGCACGCCGCCGCCCTTCACGCCCAGCACCGACCGGCGCCGGTGGAAGCCCATGTTCAGCGTGACGCGCCAGTCCCTGCTGGTGTTGGCGAAGGAGCCGTGCAGCGCCTGGCGGTTGGTGATGGCGACGTCGCCCGGCCTGGCGATGATCGGCACGGCGTCGGGCAGGCGCTCGCTGCCGGCCTCGGCCACCAGCTTCCTGATGTCGGCCTTGCCGCGCTTGTGCGAGCCCGGCACGACCCACACGCCGTTGGCCGCCGTGCAGCCGTAGAGCTGGCCCATGAAGTTGAAGCCGTGGATGCCCTGGTCCCAGTCGGGGCTGTTCCAGTGCATGACGCCGTCCTGGTGCCAGGCCACAGACGCCCCGCGGCCCGGCTCCTTGATGAACAGCGCCTCGTTGAAGGGCGTGAAGTCCGCGCCGTTGATCGCGGCGGCGACGGCGAGAAGCTCGGGATGGCCATAGACGCGCAGCGCCGCCTCGGAGAATTGCAGGGAGCCCAGGACAAGGTAGACGACCTCCTTCGGCGCGTCGGCGGCGGCTTGCGGCTCGTACATCTTCACCGGATGGCGGCCGTTGGCGAGATTGGTGCCGCCGAACGGATCGCCGAGCGGCTTGGACCACAGCAGGTTCGGCCCCTTGCAGTCCGCTGCCAGCGCCGGCCGGCCTTTGGCATCGAGCACCGCCCCGCGCTCGACCGGAAGGCGGTCGAGGATGTCGTGCACATCGCGTTCGATGTCGGCCAGCTCGTCGGGCTTGAGCACGCCTTCGAAGACGTAGAAGCCGCAACGCCAGTAGGCGTCGGGGATATCGGGATGCAGCTCGCCTGACGCCGTGAAGCGGATCGGCCCGCGATTGCCGAGTGTCGCCGCACGTTTCTCGCCTTCGTGCAGATAAGCCTGCATCGCGGCTTCTTCGGAGCCGTAGTCGACACAGGTTGTGGCGGATCCGTCCATGGTACTTCCTCCGGGTGTGTCAAACCATCAGCCGCTCGAATCGTGCGAGATAGTCCTTGGCGTGCGCCTTGTAGTCGACGCCGGGCGCCTTCAGATGGACGTCGGAGACCATGGCCCACAGCGCCTCGCGCAGCGCGCTGGCGGCTTTCATGGCGGCGAACGAGTGACGCAGCGCATCGTCGACCTTGCCTGCAAAATAGGCATCGAGCAGAGCATCGTCCTCGGCCGGATCGAACGCGCCGTTCGACGACAGGTTGGCGAGATCGAACATCGCCGTGCCGAAGCCGCCATACTCCCAGTCGATCAGCCAGAGGCGCTTGCCGTCGTCCATGAGGTTGCCGGGCAGGAGGTCATGATGGCCGTACACGATCGGCAAGGGCATCTGCGCCTGCTCGAGCCGGTCGGACACGGCGAGGTAGCGGCGGTCGGCGTCGATCAGGCGGACGTAGTCGCGGATGACGTGGAACACCCAGAAGGTGTTGGCCGGACCGCGCAGATGGCGGCCGACCTTGGCGTGACACTCCTTCAGGAGCGCCGCCAATCGTCCGACATTGGCACGCAGGTCGGCCTCGCCGAAGGTCCGTCCATCGATGAAGCGCAGGACGGTGATCCCGTTCTCGGCATGGACGAGCTCGGGCGACAGGCCCGCCTCGAACGCCGCCATCGACGCGGCCCGCTCGCGGTCGCGGAAGACATGATGGACCGGGATGTCCTCGCCGCAGCGCGCGACGAACCTCTCGCCGCGATGCGTGACCACGAACGAGATGTTGGTCAGGCCGCCTTTCAGCGGCGCCAGCTCGACCGGCTCCTTCCAGCAGGCGAGCCGCGCGACCTTTTCTTCCAGCGCCGTCATGATTCCTTTCGCATCGCGGTGACGCGATCATTTCACGGCGCGCCCGGCCGCGCTACCTTGGCGCCGTCCAGGGAGGAAAACCGATGCCCGACGCGCGCGTCTCGAACACCATCACCGGCCGCGACGCCTTTCTTCGCGTGCTGAGCGACGAAGGCGTCACCAAGATGTTCGGCAATCCCGGCACCACCGAGCTGCCGATCATGCACGCGCTCTCCTCGGCGCCTGAGATGGGCTATGTGCTCAGCCTGCAGGAAGCGGTCGTCATCGCCATGGCCGACGGCTACGCCCGCGCCTCGGGCAAGCTGGTGTCGTGCAACGTCCACGTCGCACCCGGCCTCGGCAACGCCATCGGCTCGATCTACACCTCGCTGATGTCGGGCACGCCGATGATCGTCACGGCCGGCCAGCAGGAACAGGGCCACGGCCTCACCGAGCCCCTGCTCTATGCCCCGCTGGTGCCGATCGCCCAACCGGTCGTGAAATGGGCGACCGAGGTCAACCGCATCGAAGACCTGCCGCGCATCCTGCGCCGTGCCGCCAAGGTCGCGACCACGGCGCCGACCGGACCGGTGTTCATCTCGCTGCCCGGCGACATATTGAACAACGAGGCGGCCATCGACATGGCAGCACCAACGCGCGTCGACACCGCGGTGCGCCCGAGCGATGTCGCTCTGGAGCAGCTCGCCAGACGCCTGCTCGGCGCCAGGAAGCCGGTGATCCTGGCCGGCCACGAGATCGCCACCTCGGACGCCTTTGGCGAAGCGACGGCGCTCGCCGAGACGCTGGGCGCGCCGGTGCTGCAGCAGACCGTGGCCTGGGGCGCGCATTTCCCGTCGGAGCATCCGGCCTATCTCGGTGCGCTCAACCGCGACCAGAAGAACGTGCGCCGCATCCTCGGCGACTACGACCTGATGTTCTGCGTCGGCGCCGATGTGCTCAAGATGTCGGTGTGGAGCGAGACCGAGCCCTTGCCCGAGACCACGGCGGTGGCGATGGTGGGCCTGCGCGACTGGGAGATGGGCAAGAACTTCCCGGCCGAGATCGCGCTGCGCGCCGACGTGAAGGAGACGCTGAAGGCGCTGGTGCCGCTCCTGAAGGAGCTGGGCGGTGATGCTTTGGGCCAGAGGGCCAAAGCATCCTTGACCGAGATCGCCACCCGCAACTGGAGCGCCCAGCGCACCGCGCGCAAGGCCAAGCTCAGCGCACCTGCGAGCGAAAAGCCGTTGCAGGCCGAGTGGGCGATGATGCGGCTCACCGAGAAGATGCCCAGGGACGCGATCCTGGTCGAGGAGGGCCTGACCAGCACGACGACCCTGTTCAACTATTTCGCCTTCCGCGACCGCAATTCCTTCTTCGGCAATGTCAGCGGCGGCATCGGCTGGGGCATCGCCGCGGCGGTCGGCGTGCAGATCGCTCATCCGGCGCGGCGCGTTGTGGCGGTGATCGGCGACGGCAGCGCCATGTACTCGATAACCGCGCTGTGGAGTGCCGCCAACCAGAAGCTGCCGGTGATCTTCATCATCACCAACAATGCCGGCTACCAGATCCTCAAGAACCGCCTGAAACTGTTCCACGGCAACGACACGCCGATCGGCATGGATTTCAACGATCCGCCGATGGACATCGCCGCCATCGCCCGCGGCTTCGGCGTGGCGGCGGAGCGGGTCGACACGGCGGCGGGCTTCGACGGCGCCCTCGACCAGGCGCTGGCCCGAACCGACGGACCAACGCTGATCGAGGTCATGATCAAGAGCTGAGAGCCCGGCTACTTCCTGCCGCTCTTGCGCGCCGCCCCGGACCTCGTGCGGGCCCCGGCACGTGCCGGGCCGCCGGCGAGCGTTTCGGCCGTGTTCAATGTGAACTTGAAGAACGCGCCCAGCGTCTTGTCGTCGAGCAGGGCCGCCAGTGCCATGTGCCGATGCGAAGCGTTGGGATCCTTGAGCCAGTAGGTGCGCAGTTGCGCCACCGCCTTGGCGAAGTTCGAGCTGGGATTGGCGAGGGCCTTGTCCCACTGCTTCTCGGCCACATTCGTTTCGTAGGCCCAGTACGTACGGAACTCGAACCGGCCATTGTCGGTGACCAGGAACGTGCCGCGGTAGTGCACGCCCTCCATCAGCTTCCCACACGACGTTGCGATCATGGCCTCGTTGTCGGCCAGGAAGGAGGTGAAGGCGCGGAACTCGGCGGGCGGGACACGGAAGGTCCATTCGATGATGACGTTGCCGACCGCATACGATGTGTCCATGCCGGGCGGCTCGTCGATTGCGACGAAGCTGTTGGAGCGAACCTCGGTCGGGACCTCCTTGGCCGACGGGGCGTTCGGAACGCCTCGCCGCAGGGTCAGCCTTCGGGCCAGTTCAAGATGCTTCCTGCTTTTCATGATGCTCTTCTCCCCGTCGTCTTCAGCCTGGTGGCTGGTACAACTTCAACGATCAACTTTTGCACGAATTCGTCCAGGCACGCGAGAACATAGTCTGCTGCCTCCTGTCGCGACATCAACGGCTCTATACTGTCATAAAATTCCGCTTGCAGGTCCTTCAGCGGCTGCCCCCGGCACAGCTCCAGGATCATCCATGCGGTCGCATTCAGTGTGTAGAGGTTGGGCCTCTTCGGCACATAGACGAGACAGACTTCGCGCTCAGGCACCGGCCTAAGTCGGAGCCCTCGGCTTCGCCTGAAAGATCCAGTCGGGAAGGACACGCAGGTCAACTCCATCGTTCACGGTCGGACAAAACGGATCGGCCGCGTCCCATCGGCCGCGGAAGGCATAGGCCGCCGACCGGCAGCCGCCTCGGCTGCCTTCGTTGGCATCGCAAGTCGCACATGAGCTTTCGACCTCGCCGGCGCGCAGCGTGCGGTAGAGCGGATCCCGGTCCCAGATCTCCATGAACGGCGTGTCGCGCACGTTGCCGAAATTGACGTACTCCCGCAGATACGGGCAGCCGATCGAATCGCCGTAGGCGTTGACCGTGGCGCTTTGCCAGCAGCAATTGCGGTCACGCGGATGCCACGACTGCATCAGTTTCAGGCCCGCCGGCGGCCTGAGCGAGGCGATCGCGGTCATTTGCTCGTCGAGCGACAGCGCAAGGTTGCGCCAGCGATGCTTCACCCGCCCAAGCGGGTACAGCCTGAGCACGCCGACGCGCTGGGCCCCGAGCCCGTGGGCAAGGTCGAGGATCGCCTGTATTTCGCTCGTGTTGCGCTTGTTCAGGATCGTCAGCACGTCGGTCTTGATGCCGGCCTCGACCAGATTGCGGACGCCAGCGCAGGCACGTGCGAAGCTGCCGGCCACGCCCGCGAACCAGTCGTGAGTCTCGGCACGGCAGCCCATGAGGTCGACAAGGACATGGCCGACCCCCGCCCACTTCAGGCGCTGAGCCATGGTGGCATCGATCAGCGTTCCATTGGTACGCAGCAGCGTCATCATCCGGCGGCTGGTGTGGCGCAGGATCTTCAGGAAATCAGGCCGGTGCAGCGGCTCGCCGCCTTCGATGTAGGTCTGGATGACGCCGTTCTCCGCCAGATAGTCGATCAGCTTGAGCCACTCGTCGGTCGACAGTTCCCGCCGCTTTCCCGTCCGTCCGCAATCGGCATAGCAATGCCGGCACTCCTGATTGCAGGTCTCGGTAAAGGCGAAGGTCACTTTCGGGGGACGGTCGAACTGTGGAGACATGTCACCTCTTGGGCAACAACCATCGCAACCAGCCGGTCCAAGGGCAAGAGGATCGGACAGCACGCCCCACTATTGTCGCTCCGCTGCGGGCATGCGACCTTGGGTGCGGTGCCGCATTTCGCCTGATTGCGAGGAAACTGTAATGGAGTGTTCGGCATGTGGAACGGCGAACGCCGTGGCGGCGAATTTCTGCGCTAACTGCGGCCACCGACTGAAGATCTCGACCGACACCGCCGGTGGCGGCGCCGAGCGGCGGCAGATTTCGGTGATGTTCTGCGATCTGGTGGGCTCCACTCCCCTTTCCGAGCAACTCGACCCGGAGGACCTGGCCGCCGTTATCCTCGCCTATCGCAGCGCTGTCCGCGATATCGCGACCGACCTCGGCGGCTATGTCGCCCGCTATGTCGGCGATGGCATCCTGATCTATTTCGGCTATCCGCATGCCCAGGAGGACGACGCGGTCCGCGCCGTCCGCGCGGGCCTGCGCATCGTCCAGGAGATCGCAACGCTCGCCCAGCGCCTGAAGCTGCCGGTGATGTCGCCGCTGCAAAGCCATATCGGCATTCATACTGGTCTGGTCGTCATCGGCGATATCGGCTCGGGGCCGATGGTCGAGCATCACGGCGTCGTGGGCGAAACGCCCAATGTCGCGGCCCGCATCGAAAAGCTCGCCCCGCCCAACAACGTCCTGATCAGCGGCGCCACCTACGACCTCGTGGCGTTTCACTTTCGTTGCATCCGTCTCGAGCCACAGCGTATCGAAGGCATCTCTCGCACAGTCGACGTCTATCGCGTCGATGAAGACGTGGGCCGGCTCGTCGGCCTGGGGGCGCAGGCAGGCGATCCGACCCCGCTGGTCGATCGCACGGTCGAACTTGGCCTGCTGCGCGACGGCTGGATCCGCGCCAGGCGACGCAACGGCGGGCTGTTCGTCCTGTATGGCGAGCCTGGTGTCGGCAAGAGCCGCCTGACCCGAAACCTCACCGCAATGGCCACCGGCGACGGCGGCCAGACGCTCTTCTGCTATTGCAGTCGCGAGAATGCCGACAGCGCGTTCTTCCCCATCGTCCAGATGGTGCGGGCCGAGTTCGGTCTCGGACCCGCCGACGAAAGGGACGGCGCCTATCGTCATCTCGTCGAAGTACTCGACGACATGGCCATGCCGGACGATGCGGTCGACGTGCTGGCGGCCTTCCTGCCCGTGCCCTTGCCATGGGGTGTCGAGCCGCCTCGCCTGTCGCCTGAGGGCCTGCGCCGGCGCGTCCTGGAAGTCCTCACGCTGTGGTTCTATCGCCGGGCCGAGGAGCGTCCCGTCCTGTTCGTCCTCGAGGACCTCCATTGGGCGGATGCCTCGACGCTCGAATGGCTCGAACTGGTCTCGCGCAACGTCATGATATCCAAGCTCATGATCGTGCTGACCATGCGTTCGGAATCCGGCCATCTCCTGGCTCCCCTGTCGAATGTCAGAGAGATTGCGCTGGAACGGCTGCCGCCCGAGTACATGCTGCAGCTTTGTGGCCATTTGACCGAAAGCCGGGCGCTGCCGGATTCGCTTCGTCGTCAGGTCGTCGAACGCAGCGACGGCAACCCGCTTTTCCTCGAGGAACAGGTCAAGACGATCTACGAAACGGCGGGCAAGACCGGTCTTGCCGATGTCGGCGACAGCGATGTCCACGAGCCTCTCGACATTCCGAGATCCTTGCGCGGCTTGCTCACCGCGCGCCTTGATCGCCTGACGGTCGGCAAGACCATCGCACAGATCGCCGCCGTGATCGGTCGCGAATTCCCAATAAGCGTCCTGTCGGGCGTGGCGCTCCTGAGCAATGAGCAACTGAGCAATGGCCTTCGCGAGCTGACCCAGTCGGACATCATCTATCCGAGCAGCACCGGCGCGGGCACGACCTATGCTTTCAGGCACTCCTTGCTGCATGAGGCCGCCTATCAGATCCAGTTGCGGTCCCGCCGACAGGACTATCACGGCCAGGTGGCGCGGGCCTATCTCAGCGAGGCGCCGCGTATCGTCGACACGCAGCCGGAGATCGTGGCCCATCACTTCGAAAGGGCCGGTGCCCGCGAATCCTCGGCCCGCTACTGGTATCTCGCCGGCATGCGGGCGCGTGCGCAATCGGCCTATCAGGAGGCGGCCAGCCATTTCAGGAAAGCTCTGCGCCAGCTCGAGGCCTTGCCCACGACGCCAAAGTCCCTCCGGGATGAAATCCACATCACCGTCGCGCTGGGATCGACCTTGATCGCCACACACGGCTATGCCGCCCCGGAAGTACGGATCGTCTACGACCGGGCGAGCGAACTCGCTGAAAAAAGCGGACAGACGCACGAGCTCATCGCCTCGCTCAACGGCGTTCTGGCCTTTCTCCAGGTCCGCGGGCCGCTGTCGGAAGCGTTCAGCCTGGCGACGCGCATCGTCGATCTGGCCAAGGGCACCGAGGACATGGTGCTGATCGCCGGTGCCTATCGGCGGCTCGGCTGGTGTTGTTTCTGTTACGGCCGGATCGCCGAGGGCCGCCAGCATCTCGCCCATGCCGCCGAGCTTTACGATCCGGCGAAGGCAAAGACCTATGTCGACGTCCACAACGCCGATCCCGGCGTCCTGGGCTCGATCAATGTCGCCTGGGTCGAATGGTTCGGCGGCGACGTCGACCGGGCCCGGGAACATTCCCGTCGCGCCCGCGAGGCGGCGCGGGCGCTGGGCCATCCGCTCAGTCTCGCCTATGCGCTGACCATGTCCGCGGCGGTCGCGCAGGGCCTGGACGACGTCGAGGCAACCCAAACGTTCGCCACCGAAGCAATCGCACTCGCCACCCGCAACGCCTTCGCCTATTGGCGCGCCTGGGCGACGACACTTCAGGGTTGGACGATGGCGCGCAAGGGCCAGCTCGAGGCCGGCCTGGAGACCATGCTCACCGGCTTGCGGGCCTACGAGGAAACCGGCGCCCAGCTCTTCAAGCCCTACGTGCTGACCCTGATCGCCGACGCCTATCGCATGCTCGGCCGCAACTCCGAAGGGCTGGCGTTTCTCGACGACGCGGCATCCTGCGCCTTGCACGCCGAGGTCCGCTTCTATGACGCTGAGATCCTGCGAATCAGGGGCGAGCTCATCGCCGTTCTCGGCGATCCCGCCGAAGCCGAGCGTTGCTACCGGCAAGCCCTGGAGCTCGCGACCAGCCAAGGCGCAGGATCGCTGCGCGCGCGCATCGAGGCCAGTCTCGGCAGCGTGCGCCGCCGCCCCACAGCTTAGGCGGCTCTCGATAGGCAAAACGCCGGGGGGCTCGCCTGCTGGCGCGACGGCCGCTAAGCTCCGGCCGCCCGGCATGACCGCTTCCCCCGTTCCTCTCGTCGCCCCGTGGCGCATCGGCGTCGATGTCGGCGGCACCTTCACCGACATGGTGCTGCGCGACGCCCGGGGCGCCGTCCGCATCTTCAAGGCGCCCTCCGTTCCCGCCGATCCCAGCGAAGGCGTCTTGGGCGTGCTGCGGCTGGCCGCCCAGCAGCTCGACCTGCCGCTGTCCGCCCTGCTGCGCGACTGCGCGCTGTTCGTGCATGGTTCGACCGTGGCGACCAACACCATCCTCGAGAAGAAAGGGGCCAAGGTCGGCCTGCTCACCACCGCGGGCTTTCGCGATTCGCTGGAGATCCGCCGCGGCATCCGAGAGAACCAGTGGGATCATCGCGCGCCGTTCCCCGAGGTGCTGGCGCCGCGCTACCTGCGCCTGCCGGTGCGCGGGCGCATCGGCGCCGACGGCCGCGAACTGGCGCCGCTGGTCGCCGGGGACGTCGACGCGGCGGCCAAGGTGTTCGCCGAGGAAGGCGTCGAGTCCGTCGCCGTCTGCCTGTTCAATTCCTTCCTCGACGGCGCGCATGAACGGACGGCGGGCGCGCAGCTCTCCAGGAGCTGGAAGGGCAAATGGATCTCGCTGTCGAGCGAGGTCATGCCGACCATGGGCGAGTACGAGCGCAGCTCGACCGCCGTGGTCAACGCCTACATCGCGCCCAAGGTGACGAGCTATCTCAGCGCGCTCGACCAGCAGCTGCGCCAGCTCGGCCTGCCACGCTCGCTGCTGCTGCTGCAGAGCAACGGCGGCGCGGTGTCGGTCGACCAGGTCGCGAGCCGCCCCGTCATGCTGGTGCTGTCCGGCCCGGCCGCCGGCGTCGGCGCGCTGAAGAGCTGCGCCGCGCCGGGCGAGGCGCCCAACCTGATCTCGATGGAGATCGGCGGCACCAGTTGCGACGTCATGGTGATGGCCAAGGGCCAGGTGCCGGTGGCCGACGAGCTTGTGATCGACGGCTATCACCTCACCACGCCGTCGGTGGAGATCCACACCGTCGGCGCGGGCGGCGGCGCCATCGCCTGGGTCGACGACGCGGGCCTGCTGCATGTCGGGCCGCAAGGCGCCGGCGCGCGGCCCGGACCCGCCGCCTACGGGCTGGGCGGCGAGAACCCGACCGTGACCGACGCGCAACTCGTGCTGGGCCGCCTGCGCCCCGGCCCGCTGGCGGGCGGTGTGAGGCTCGACGGCAAGCTGGCGCGCCAGGCGGTCGAGACCAAACTGGCCAGGCCGCTCGGCCTCTCGGTCGAGGGCGCGGCGGCGGGCGTGATCCGGCTGCTGGAGCAGAACCTTCTGCACGCCGTCGAACGCTTGAGCATCGAGCGCGGCCACAATCCCGCGACCTTCACCCTGGTCGCCGCCGGCGGCGCGGGGCCGATGCACGGCGCCGAGGTGGCGCGGGCGCTGGGCTGCAAGCGCGCCCTGTTGCCGCGCGCGGCCGGTGCGTTCTGCGCCCTGGGCATGCTGCAATCCGACGTGCGCCAGGATTACATGCATGTCTTCCTGGCCGATCTCGACACGGTCGATCGCGCCAGCCTCGAAGCGGGCTTCGCGCAGCTCGAGGCGCGCGCCCGCGACGCGCTCGGCCGCGAAGGCTTCGCCAACGGTTCGGCCGCCCTCTCGCGCGAGGTCGATCTGCGCTACGACGGCCAGCAATGGCCGGTGCGCGTGGCGCTGGGCGCGGGCTTCGATGCGACCGCGGCGCGGCAGGCGTTCGAGGCCGAGCATCAGCGGCTGTTCGGCCATATCCAGCCCGGCGGGAAGCTCGGCATCACGGCGCTGCGCGTGGTCGGCCGCGGGCTGTTGGAGTGGACAACGCCGGCGGTGCCTTCGCCGGAGGCTTCGGCACCCAGGGCGCACGAAAGGCGCAAGGTCTGGATCGATGCCAAGCATGGCTGGCACGACGTGCCGGTCTACGAGGGTGCGGCGCTGCGGCCGGGCTGCCGGCTCGACGGGCCGCTCTTGATCGAGGAGCGCACCACCACCGCCTTCGTCGGCCCGCGCGACCAGCTGGAAGTCGATTTGCGCTCCGACTTCCTGGTCCATGTCGGAGCGATCGCATGACCGAGCTCGATCCCGTCACCTTGGCCCTGGTGCAGAACCGGCTGGACCACATCTCGCACCAGATGGGCTGGGTGATGACGCGCACGGCGCGCTCGCCGATCTTCAGCCAGAGCCACGACTTCTCCTGCTTCCTGGCCGATGCGCATGGCATCCTGATCAGCCAGGCCGACGGCATCCCGATCCATACCGGCGGCGGCGGCTTTGCCGTGCGCGCGATCCTGCGCGACTTCAAGGACGCCACCTCTTCTCCAGGAATTTGGCCGGAAGACGTCTTCCTGCTGAACGATCCCTACACGGCGGGTGGCAACCACCTGCCGGACTGGGTGATCGCGCGGCCGGTGTTCGTCGCGGGCAAGCTGATCGCCTTCGCCTGCAACCGCGCCCACCAGGCCGACATCGGCGGCGGGGCGGCCGGCACCTACAACTCGGCCGCCACCGAGATCTTCCACGAGGGCATCCGGCTGCCGGTGCTGAAGCTGATCGAGCGCGGCCGCACGCGCGACGACCTGTGGCGCCTGCTGATGATCAACACCCGGCTGCCCGAAGCGCTCGACGGCGACCTGCGCGCCATGATCGGCTCGACGCGCATCGGCGCCGAGCGGCTGGCGGCCCTGGTCGAGGAACTGGGCGTCGAGCGCGCCCCCGACTTCTTCGAGGGCGTGCTGGCCCATGCCGACCGCCGCTTCCGCGGCTGCATCGCGCGGCTGGCCAAGGGCGTGTGGCGGGCCGAGGAGCCGGTCGACAACGACTGCTTCGAGCCGATCGACGGCAAGGTCGCCGTGACGCTGACGGTGAAGGACGACGGCCTGATCGTCGACTTCGCCGGCACCTCGCCGCAACTGCGCGGCTTCAAGAACAGCTCGATCGCCAACTCGACCTCGGCGGTGTTCATGGCGCTGTCGTCGTTCTTCGAGCCCGACCTGCCCAAGAACGAAGGCGCCTTCCGCGGCGTAGACATCCGCCTGCCCGAGGGCACGATGGTGAACGCGCGGGCGCCGGCGCCGATGACCATGAACACCGTGTTCATCGCCCACGAGATCATCCATGCGCTGTGGAAGGCGCTGGACCAGGCGCTGCCCGAGCGCGCCTCGGCCGGCTGGTCGAAGGCGGTCCACGCCGTCACCGCCGGCGTCAAGGACGACGGCAGCCGCTACGTGATGTACCAGTGGGCCGGCGCGCCGGCCGGCGGCGGCGTCGAGGGTCGCGACGGCTTCCACCTGATCGGCCATCTCATCACCCTGGGCGGCCTCACGCTGCCCAACCTCGAGACCTACGAGCAGCTCTATCCCGTGCGCTTCCATCGCCAGGAGCTGCGCTGCGACAGCGCCGGCCCCGGCCGCTTCCGCGGCGGCGCCGGCTGCGACTACGAGGTCGAGATCTTCACCCCGGCCGACTACGCCTTCCGAGGCGAGGGCGTCGGCGCCCCCTCGAGCTTCGGCGCCGCCGGCGGCCGCGCCGGCGTGGGCGGCGAGGTCACCCTCACCCTGGCCGACGGCCGCAAGATCAACGCGCCGAAGTACGGCGTGCAGCGCCACGGCCACGGCACCTACCGCGCGCTGTCGCCCGGTGGCGGCGGCTTCGGTGATCCGCGCACGCGCGATCCGGCGCGCGTGCTGCGCGACGTGCGCGACGGCGTGGTGAGCGCCGCTGCGGCCGAGCGCGACTATGCCGTGGCGATCGCCAAGGATGGGCGCGCCATCGACGAGGTGCTCACGGCGGGCCTCAGGGCGGCGGTCGAATAGCGTCGCCAACGCATACGCAGGACATCGCCCTACACGGCCCGGCGCATGCACTGCTGTCAGAGGAGTTTGAGGTTTGCGGCGTTTCCGGCGTTTCCGACAGAGAGCCTTGTAGCCTTTGGAAGTCAGAGCCACTATCGGTTGAGGTGCCATCTGCATTTCCGCAATTTCCGCAACCGACTTTCACGTTCCATCGTGGGGTTCGGTCCAAGAACCCTGTCTGCGCACGCGCGACCTGGCGCGCGTGCTGCGCGACGTACGCGATGATGTGGTGAGCGCGGCGGCTGCCGAGCGCGATTGTGCCGTCGCAATCGCAGCCGACGGACGCAGCACAGACGACGCGCGCACGGCGGCTCTCAGAGCGGCGGCCAAATAGGTTTTCGACGCAAACGCGCGACCCGGATCGACGCCTGTCGGGGCGCCAATCAATCATTCGAAGCGCGCCCGCTCGCTGGCCGCGTCGAGCAGTGCGATGTCGTCTATGCCGTCGTCGGAAACCTCGGGCCGCTCGCGCCAGTTCTCAGGCCGCCGGTGGCGGAGCCAGAAGATGCAGGCCTGTATATCGGGCGGAAGCTGCACGACGTTGGTGAGCGTCCACTCCTTGCCCTGATGGAGCACGGTGCGCTTGACCGTGTGCTCGTAGCCGACCGCGCGCTCATAGAGGCAGCGCGCCACCCGCGCGTCGGCAAATGCCCGGCCTTCGCGCACCGCCGCCGTGAACTCCGGCACGTTGGCGATCCAGTTATCGATGGTACGGCGGGTGACGTCGAAGAAGCCCCCCAGCTCCTCGTTGGTGGCGCCAAGGAGGCAGTAGTTGTGGGCCAGCTCGCGGTATTCAGCCTTATAGCGGGTGGGTTGTCCGGGTGCGTTCATGTCGCGGATAATAACCCACGTGCTTCGATTGTCAAGACTATCGTTATTATCAACGTGCCGGGCGTGATCACATAATTCTTTCGCACCGTATGGGGGGGACCGAGGTGACTGCTAGCAGTGCTGTCAACGACTAGTGCCCTCTGCTAACTCCATTTACAACCACCGATTGCATCCATCCCGGTGAGCCTCTTTGCGGCGCTGCGCTGATCGACGCGCGTCCGTGTCCATTCGCTTCGTCATCGTGGCTGGGGCGTCGGCGGCTGCGGAATTGCCGACGACATCCGAGTTTTCCATTTTTCGCCCTCTCGGACATACGTTGCGGTCCAGAGGCCCGCAGGGCCGTCTCGAATGCGCGCGGTAAACCGCGCGTGGGTGGGCGACACCGCCTTTGTTGCCATCCTTCGAGACGCCTAGCGCGCATGTGAATGCGCGTAGCTGCGCGCCGCTCCTCAGGATGAGGCTATCTGTGAATAGTCACAAAGCAAAGCAACGCGCATGTGTAAGCAAACCCAGCTTTCATGGCAGCCATATCTGCCTCCTGCGATCGCAAGCTCGTATCTGCCGATATCGTCGATGCCATTCACTGGGGCTCGCCGCGAAGCCGGCTGGGCGAGGCTCCGAAGCGTCGCCGGAAGCAACGGTTGAAGTAGGAGATGTCGCCGAAGCCGGCTTGAAGTGCGATCTCACAGATGCTCCATCCCTCCCGGCGGGGCTCGGCAAGCATTTCGCAGGCCCGCGCCAGGCGCCGGTCAAGCAAGTACTTCGAGAACGTTGTTCCGTCGATCTCGAACAACCGCTGGACGCTGCGTGGTGTCACGTGGAACCGGGACGCAACCGCATGCACCGTGAGCCGGCAATCGCCGGAATACCGGGCGACGAACCGCTTGATTGCTTCCAGCCGGGCGGCGCGCAGGCTGCCGGCTTCGATGGCCGCCGCCACGTCCCTTCCAGGGCCGAGCGTCAGGGCAAGAAGGTCGCGCAGATGAAGCGACGCCGACTGCGCAATCTGCGGGGCAAGGGCTTTCCCATCTTCCTCGACGAAACGCGCGAAGCCCAGAAGGTATCGCAGCGCCTCTGATCGCTGCGGGAGGGGCCGCATAACCGCTGCATCAAGGTCGGGAAGGAGCGGCGCGAGCGCGGCGCGGCTGAACAAGATGCATCGGAAGCTCGGCGAGGAATGCCATGACATCGTTGCTGCATCGCTGGTTGACATAGCGACGGCGCAGCCGGCCTTCACCTCGACCTCGCGTCCGCCCAGCCTCGCGACGACATCCTCGGATCCCACGACAAGACCGATGCTGCCAGAGTCATCAGTTACCGCGGCTGGAACGCATGAAAACCGGCTTGGTGAACATGCCGCCGAGATCAAGCCCACGTGAGGCAGAAATCGCGCCGTTACTTCGACATGGAACGGAGCATCGCGAATCGGTTCAATATCGGCACCGAAGAACGACCTGCCCCAGAAATCCCGCCACGCGGGCACACGATCCCGCTCGGGCAGATCGCTGCTCGAGAAGCGGACAGGCGTGAGACTGGCTTCGTGGCTTTTCATGAACTGAGCCCGCGCCGAAGGCTGGAATTGAAAGTTACAGCCCGCCGGACGGCAAATCGAGCACCTTGGTTCGCGGGAGTCCAAGATTTTGTCGCCACAGTCCAAGACGGCATCGCCCTGGCGGCAATAGTTCGGCAGTCGTGCGCGCCCGCGAGGCACCTCGCCATATCCGACGGTCGCGGCCTGCAAGAAGGCCGCGGCACGTCCTGCGGACGACTGCATATCCCAGTGCATATCCTGGGCGGACATAGGCAGGGGCGGAGTTGGAGGTTTCGCTATGGCATTCAACCCCACTGTCGATCTCACGCCAGAGCTCCAGCAGCTTTTCACGCACGGACCGGGCATGTGGCACCCGCTCGTCGAGAAGGCCCTCAAGCAGCCAGGCAGCAACTATCGTGATCTGGATTGGCTCACCAGCGTCGTGTTTTATCTCAATCATCTCGAGCGACGAAAGCCCGATGGGTACTTCCGCCCAATCGATCCGGGTACAGAGCCTGCCTTCGTTGCAGAATATTATGACTGGCGGAAGAAGATCAGTTCGCTGATATCCTTCATTAAGGTGCCGACAGCCACGGCGGCGATAGCCCAGTTCCCGCATATTCCCGTCTCTGGCCAGTATGGTCCGCGGAAGATTCCGGATGGCTTTTACTGGGGCGTGCAATTTCAACTAGGTGCCCCTGCAACGAATGACGGGTACATCATCCAGGAAATCTCCCAAACGTTTGTTGGAACGACGAGTGGCGGTGCTCCCGCAAATGTAAGCAAACCACGCTACTGGGAAGCTTGGCAGATCAAACGGGGTGCTGTCGGGACCGACTATGCATCGAAGATTACGGTGGCGGCTTCAATAGGGAGGACGCCACCCGCTGGCGCATCGTACCTACACACACCAGTGGACGACATCTTCTTTGACAAGCGGCTTCCAGGAGAAACGGGCACCGTGATCTATGTTGCCTCTGCAGCATTCTACGAGCTGCCATTGCCCAGCACTTTCGTAACGAACAACCCAAGTACCGGTGCGTCGAATCTACCGTCCACCACGTCCCGACCGGCGTTCTGGCGGGATTTGGGGCTGTGCCGAGTCCTGAGATTTGAGTTCAACCTGACCGCCGGAGCGGGCTCATCCACACTTGGAACGTTTCAGGTGCCGGTCGGTTCGGTGGCTCATGCAAGCCCCAACTGGCCTCGCGATTTCACCATGCACCCTTGAGTGGACAATCGACGTTTGGCGCGTAGGTTCTCGCTCCTTCCCCGTTCAGATTTTTTTCGCACCTACATCGTCGGCGGGGTGGGTTTGCGGGTACGCTGAAGTACGAAACAGCCCGATTCCGCGACCTCCGCCGGACGCGTACTCATTATCCGCATACAGCGAGCCTACAGCCGTTCCGCACTAGTCTAGGTGCACCCTGAGATGGTCGGGAAGTGACCTACCTGTCGTGGAAGTGACCTACCTAACGTGGACCGAGGACAACCTACTGCGCCAAGTGTCGTATCAGGGCCAGCGAGAGGACAAACCGGCAAGGCAGGTGGTGCGGTCTATTCCTCATTCGCCTAGATCTCGATAGGACCGTCACAGGAAGGTGTAGGCGAACCCGCCGAATCCGATGAGAGCTAACGCAATTCCGAAGTGCCTGAAGAAGCGTGTCGACTGAACAGAGAAGGACTGCTCATTGCGTTTGGCGGCCCGCTGTTCTTGTGACATCAGAGGTGGCCGGCCTTGTCTGGACAGGATTCGCCGCTGGATAAGTGGATGCTCTGCCGGTTGTCGTTACGATGTGCCGTTGTCGGGTCTCACGTAGGGAGGGCGTAGCCCGACCGCAGTGAGGGCCCGACAACGGCGGCGAAATTCATGCTGCCTCGAGCAGTGGCAGTTGTTCGAAGTAGGCGCAATCCGGAGTTTGCGCCTGAAGGCTCGAATGCGGTCTTTTGCGGTTGTAGAAGTCGAGATAGCAACCCAGGGAGGCGCGTGCCTGGCCGACGCTGTCGTAGGCCTTGAGATAGACCTCCTCGTATTTGACCGACCGCCAGGCCGCTGTCTGACAGCGGCTTGCCGTTCGACGAAGACGTTGTCGCGCCATGCGCCGCGGCCGTCCATGCTGATGGCGATGCCGTTGGCCGTCAGCAGGCCGGTGAAGGCCGAGCTGGTGAACTGCGAGCCCTGGTCGGTGTTGAAGATGCCCGGCTTGCCGTGCCTGGCCATCGCTTCTTCGACGGCTTCGAGACAGAAGTCGACCGCCATGTCGATCGAGATCCGCCAGGCCAGCACCCGACGGCTGAACCAGTCGACCCCCGCAGCCAGGTAGACGAAGCCGCGCGCCATCGGGATGTAGGTGATGTCCATCGCCCACACCTGGTCCGGCCGATCGACCGTCAGGCCGCGCAGGAGATACGGGTAGACCCTGTTCTCCGGCGCCGGTTTGGAGGTATTGGGCCGGCGATACAGCGCCTCGATCCCCATCCGCCTCATCATCGTGGTGACGCGCCCGCGACCGATCGCGACGCCCTCGCCGCGCAACAGATCGCGCAGCATCCGGCTGCCCGCACACGGGTAATCCAGATGCAGCTCGTCGATCCGCCGCATGATCGCAAGATCGGCCGGCGACACCGCCCGAGCCTGGTAATACAGGCTGCTCCGGCTCAACTTCAGAAGCTCTGCCTGACGCATCAACGGCAGCTCGTGCGAACGA
>WHTW01000103.1:0-9024 GCA_009377525.1 Rhodospirillales bacterium | reverse complement strand
GCTCCGGCTCAACTTCAGAAGCTCTGCCTGACGCATCAACGGCAGCTCGTGCGAACGATCGATCATCGCTTTGCGCTCAGCATGCCGGCCTTGTTGAGCGCGCCTTCCACTCGGGAATCTGTTTCGCATGAACGTCAAAGATCTGCGCCAGCTCGGCCAGCGTCTTGTCACCCCTCAAGGCCGCCAACGCCACCTTCGCCTTGAAAGTCGACGTGTGGTTCCGTCTCGTTCGTCTGGCCGTGGTCTCTCCTGATCCGCGGCATCCTCGCCGCATTCAGGCAGAAACTCCACTTGGACCGCTGTCCAGATTCTCAAGACCACCTCTCGTTGCCGTGAATCGCCGCGATGTGCTCCCGGGTCAGGACCGAGGGAATGCTCGGCGCCGACGGACGGAACCGCTTGAACATCGCTTTCACGATCTCCGAAATCTCCTTGGTGAGCCCGTCTGCCGCCGCCTTGGCGGCGACTCCGGTCAGGAACTGGAACACCTCCGTGACGACGATCAGGACAACGGGCGTGGCCGCCGCCGCCAGCGCGTCCATGCCGAAGCCCAGCACATCGTCCTTGGCGCCGAGGCCGCGCAGCGCCGCCGCGGGATCGGCGATATAGGCCCGGCTGGCCGCAGGGAAGATCGGCAGCTCGTCGGGCGCGATCTGAGACAGGACATCGCGCGCGACGTCGGTGACCAGCGCTGCGTCGGCGGCGTTGGGCATGACGTGTCCCCCGATGTCCGTCGGTTGGGCGGCCGTGCGGCAGCCGGCGAGACGGAGGTGCGATGCGATCGGTCTGCAGGATTGCCAGGCTAACAGCCCCTTCCGGCGCGATATGTGAGAAACAGCACAAACTACAACCGAAGATAGGATGGCCGAGGGCGTTCGTCGGGCAAAGCCGCTGCCGGTAACGCTCTGTGCGCTTTCTCACTGTGCCCGCCCGATCGAACGGCCACCATCGGGGGAACTTGGTCAATCCGCGGCCAGGCCGCCGCATCGCCGTAGTCATCGAACGCCAACCATGGCTCACAAGACGCATCGACGGGAGCATGACATGGCGCTGGTTGACGATCTCAAGGACTACATAGCCCGCAACAGCACGCCGACCACCGTCATCAAGGAAAAGCATAACGTCGTCATTGTCGGCGAGACGCACGCCTTCCTGAAGACGAGCGACTCGGAAATACGCACGAAGGCCGCCGTGCGGCTGCTGCTCGAACTGCTCGCCGACGTGAACTGCAAGTACTTCGCCAACGAGAGCTATGTGACCAAGGGCAAGATCCAGCGCGGCGTGGATGACTACCTGCGCACCACGACGCTGCCGCCCGCGTTCGATCCGAAACAGACCAACCTGGACATCGAGGAGATCGGCAAGCGCGTGCTGGTGCGCCGCTACCTGCCGGTCCTCGACTTCATCCGGGCCAATCCACGCTACATCCTGAACATAGGATCGCTCATCGAAGGCGACGGCCGCGATGCGGCGCTGGCGCAGAACTTCCTCGACGAGTTCAAGACGCGCGGCCTGCACCTCGGCGATGCAGGCGTCATCCTGCTCGGCGCCAATCACGCCTCGGCCACGTCGGATTTCACGTATTCGACGGTGCGCGAGATACTGCACAAGCGTGGCCTGAGCTGCGTGTCGATAAAGGTCCTGACGGACTTCAAGAGAGGCGACGTGCCCGACGATGCAGTGTTCGAGCAGAACAACAAACCACTGACCGACCTGACGGTCGGCGACATCATCCGACTGACATCGCTGGTCAACAAGACGCCGGTAACGATCGCGGTCGATCGCACCTGGACAAACGGCAGGGCGAGCCCCTTCTGGCGCCTCACCTTCGGCCAGAGCAAGGTTTCAGTGGCGGCGCAGTTCGAGTACATCGTCCTGCAAAAGGCCTAGCGGATTGCACCCTTCGACATTCCATGAAAGGACAATGTCATGCCCGGTCCTTCGGGAGACGACTCGCAAGTGTTCTTCGAGATGGCCCACAAGAGTTTGGTGCACCACGCGCTGAGCAAGCCGGGGGCCGGCGATGACTGGGTCCTGTTCAACGGCCTCAGCGTCATCGCCACCGGCCTGGAGATTCTCAGCGCCGAGCTCAAGGCCACCCGCAGGGAGATTGCCGAGCTCAAGACCCTGCTGCAGCAGCCGCCAAAGCGCACTCCTTGAGCGCCGTCTGGAACCTGCCCCGACACGAGGTCGACGGGCGGCGTCAAGGCTTTTCAAGTTTCGCCGATCATTTGTGCGGAATCCCACGTCTGTCCGCAGGAGACAGCGCTATTGCTTGCATCGAGTTCGGCGAAGGAGAGCGAACCGTGACACTCTTCCGGCGCAGCAATGACATAGAAGTCAGCATCAGTCCGGAGTTCGACAAGGAATACAGGCCCGGAGAGACGCCTATCCATTCCGGCATCTATCGATGCAGGGGATGCGGCTGTGAAACCGTTGCCGAGGCCTCCAAACCGCTCCCGTTGGAGGAACACCCCAGGCACGCACCGGCTCAAGGGATCATTCGATGGCGACTGGCTGTCGCCGCGCAGCACGAACCCCACTGAGCGCGCGGAATTGTTGAAGGCAAACCAATTCGCGCCATGATCCCCGTGGGGCTGTTCGATGTGCGTTGTCCGGCAGGCGGGTTTGAGGATGGAGGGCGACCATGAACTGGGATGCGATCCAGAACGATGCCAAGGCGAAGGGGCACCTCGTCTTCGCCATGAGCCAAAACCAGACTGCGGTAATGACGCAGCCGGGCCCCTGGGGTTCGTCCTTCGACGGCTACTGCATCGGTCTCTGCGCGAACTGGGTCGCGTTGCAATACCAGGGGAAGAACTTTCCGATCGGCGCCGACAAGACTTGCGAGACCCCGCCGTGGAAATCGACGCAAGCGCAGACGCTGTCCGACATGAGCGGGAGCGCCAACTGGACCGGCTGGTGGAAGGAAGCGATGTCCCCCTTCAACTGCAGCCTTTCGGATGGGCTGCGCGCATCGCGCGTGACCAAGCCCACCGCCGATTTCCTGTGGTCCATCATGGCGCAGGCTTACGGGTGTTATGGCGTGTTCCTCGGCCGCGATGGCGGGGCGCATACAATCGCGCTACGGCACGGCAGGGACAACCGGTACCACCTCTTCGATCCGAACTACTTCCACATCGCGCTCAAGGACAAGGCCACCTTCAAGTCCTACGTCACCTGGTACCTGTCCCAATCCAACTACGTGACGCGCTACACGAAGAGGACCGGCGTCGTCGGTATCAGGCCGCCGATCTGACAGTTTGCGCCCGCGACCTTCGCCGTCGGGGCTTACGCCCGAGGGCCGGCCAGGAGCTGCCACACGCCTTGCTGCAGGGCCTGCCGGCGGAAAGGCTTGGCCAGCAAGGGGATCGTCTCGAACTCGACCGGAAGCACCGCGGACCACACGCCGGTCAGGAACATGAACGGCACGCGGCGCACCTGCAGCACCTTCGCGACGGGGAAAACGGCGTCATCGCGCAGCCTGACGTCCAGCACGGCAGCGTCGAGCGCGGCGCGCAAGGCGAAGTCGAGGGCGTCTTCAGGCGTGGTCGCCGGCCCGACAACCTCCAATCCCGCGTCCGACAGCATGGATGCCACTTCGTCAGCAACCATCGCGTTGTCGTCAACCGCGAGCACGCGCGGCCGCACAACGTTCAGCAACCACGGCGTTATCGTTGACCGGGAGCACTGGTGGCCGCATGTGGCACCTGTCGTTGTTCGACCTTCCCCGAGTCCGAGACGGGGAAGCCGCGTCCCTCGAATCAGTCCGACGGCCGTTGAGTGGCAGAAGTTTCCGCGACTCCCCGACCTGTCCGTGTCCGGATGGCGCGCCGGTCCTTCCCGGCGCGGGGAGTTGCCGTCGAGCGATCCCTCCCGGTCATTTCGTCGGGCTCCAGCCGTAAACCTTCGCCAGCGTGCCGCCCATCGACGTCGCGCGCTTCCTTGTACGTCAGGAACGCCACCGCCCGCGTCCAGTCCGTGCCCCACATGCAGCGGTCGAGGCGTTCCGGCTCACCGACCGCCTCAGCGACAGCGGAGCATGATGGTCATGGGGAACACCGATGCTTGGAGGCGTTCACCGTTTGATGAACAGAATCTGGCCGAACGGAATGGCAAGCAAAGAGGAACTTACCCGGCGATTGGATCGCGCGGAGAAGGCTCCTGAGAGAGCACATCGATCCGCCTCGGCCGCTGCGCTATCGATGCGCCAACCATTTGGCCGACGCGCTGGGAAGCCTGGCAAAGTGCCTGCTGGATTCCGCTGATCGAGCGCTCGATGCTGCAGAAAAGGCTGCAGCCGAGACTGAGCCGGAAGTGACCAGACGGCCCCGTACTTACACGTTGCCAGAACTTCTAGGCATATTGCGCGACCAGCGTGCCTCATTGCCGGCGGATGCAGGACACCCTCGCGACGGGTGGCCCACATAGCGGCGTTTCACTACACAGCTTCGATGACGAGGCCAACGGCACGAGGCAGGCCCAGTGCCTGCGGCAAACCGGCCACGCCAGCGCGATCATAATCAAAGTGGAACTCCAGGAACCGGCACCACTGTACACAGCCGTGGCCTTAGGCCCAGGAAACTAGACAGTCAACGCTCCCGAGCCTCGCGCCATTTGGGCATCGCGCAATGGATTGGGAGGGCAACCTTGAGCGGCCGACGTTTAACGTGGAAAGACCGCGCCGCCATCCCCATATACTGGCGTGAAGAGTCAACCCGGAGCGGCCATGACCACGTTCGACGATCGCCAAAAGTCCTTCGAAAAGAAGTTCGAGCGGGACCAGGACCTGCAATTCAAGGTCAATGCGCGCAGGAACAAGCTGCTCGGTCTGTGGGCGGCCGGAGTCATGGCCAAGAGCGGCGCCGACGCCGAGGGCTATGCCAAGGAGGTCGTCCTGGCGGACTTCGAGAAGCCGGGAGACGACGACGTCGTACAAAAGCTGGTGAAGGATCTCGCCGCCGCCGGAAAGCCGACCGAGGAGCAGACCATCCGCAAGCAGGCCGAGCGCCTGATGGGCGAGGCGAAGACGCAGTTCATGGCGGATACCAAGTAGGTCTCTGGAGCGTGGGCTGCAGCGCGGCCGGTCTCTAGCTATTCAACCAGCAACCTCTCCCCCTGCGCTCGCCATTTGTTCAGTGCCGGTGCTCCTCGTTGCGCCAGCGGGGTTCGACGCATGGGGCGGCATCCCCTATCAGCACCGACCTCGGACCCTCAGGAAAGGCGCTCGTGGCGCCAGCGACCGAGCGGGGTAAGCCGCGCAACTCCATCTATCAACTCGACAAGCGCTAAACGCTTCAAGCGAGGGACGTGGCCGCCGTCATCGAATCGGTGCAACCCGATAGGTTAGGCGCTTTGGCGCCCTGTCAACGGCCGTGCTGCGGCGGCCGCCCAAGACGCCGAATGGCATCTTCGGCGGCCCGGCGTTGGTCCGTGTCGTACGCCGCTGAAGCCACTACGCTCGCCCCTTCGGCACTGCGTATCGAAGGATTGCGCGCTGCCGGCGTCCCGCCAGCATTTTCGGATCGGTCGCCAGCTGTTTCATTAGTTCCATGATGGCAGCCGTCTTGGGCTTCGAAGCCCTCGTCCAATGCTGGATTCGTGAGTCAAAAGCTCCGGCCACCTGCTGGCCGGCGGCGTCTCGCCCGCCGATGGCGATATTGAACAGGATGCCGAGCGCATCGATCAATGCGATGTCGGATTCGGACAGCGTAATGTTCGTCTCGGGATTGGTCCGCGCTTTCGGTGCCCGTTTCTTAGCCATCACCACCTCCTGGTTTCAGTTGCAGTTGCGCTGGCAGGAGCATCGCGGCGCGATAGCAGGGACAACCGCCTGACATAGCGGCCGAGATGATGCAGCCCTACGGCGTGGACCTGCTGCGTCAGCGTTCGACCCTAGAGCACAATCCGCTCGGCTGGAATCAGCCGAGCGGATTGTGCCCGTTGAAACAACCAACATCCGCGCGCGCATTTCGCTCTAACGCCTCCCCTGATCCTATTGCGCTGGTTGGAGCTTGAAGCGGCATGAGTACCTCTTGTTGAATGCTTCGAACTCTCGTGTCTTCACATTCCCGGTAAGGTCGATGGAATAGGTTCTCGCACCGAGCGATCCCGTGAAGGTGGTCTTGACCGAGCCGTCGGCGGCAACGGGAGTCGAGAACGTCTCGCCGGCCAGCGGTCCACGGGCCCTTCTCACCGTATTTGTATTCAGGCTTGGCCTTCAGTTCGTCCCTGGTAATGTTGAGGACGACCTTCTCGCCGTTGTCGCTTACCCTGAGGTCAGACTACGCGAGGCGGACTTCGCGCCCGCCCACACCGAGGATGCCGCCAACGCCTACTATGAGGCTGTCGAGCTTGCCGTCTGGGTCGATATAGACCGACCTGATTTCCCCGATCGTGTCATTCTGGGCGTTCTGGACATTGCGCCCGATCAGTTTGCGCGTGTCGCCCGACACCGTCGGGGCTGGCATGTCGCGTCCCGGCAGGATGGTGGTCGTGCCCGGAGCGGGCGGTGAGGTGGCCTGTTGCGGCTGGGCAAAGGCCGTCGCTGCACCGCAGATCAGGAAGGCGACGAGGAGGAGATGCTTCACCATGAACTCACTCCCTGGAAAAGTGGATGACAAGGACCAAACGACTGGCCGGTACAGGCAGTTGCTGTGACGGACCGACCGTTGGCGGTCCCTCCTCGAGTCGAACCCGCCGGGAGGCATAGGTGGGCCAAGGTCGCTCCGGCCATGTCCGGTGCAGGCCTGACCTAAAGCACAATCCGCCCAGCTGGAATCAGCTGGGCGGATTGTGCCCTGTGAGACAAGCATCACCAGCGCGCGCGAATCCGATCAGCTGGAACCGCGCGCGGTTCCAGCTGATCGGATTCCGCTCTAGGAGCGAATGAAAGGACGCCTCCGCGTCACTACAGTCGTCGCTGGACCTGGATGCCGGGCGTCGATAGAGGAAGCGCTGCACCCCACTTGTGGCTCAAGGCAACATAGCGATGGCCGAATCCTTCAATCTCGATGAGTCGCCGCGACCGCCAACCTTTGTCCAGATTCGTGCGCCGGCGGGGCCCGGCATTGCGCGCAGGATGCTCTTCATCGTGGGCGTCGGGATTGCGCTGGCGGCCGTTCTTGGCTGGGCCGCCTACCGTCTGACGGTCAATCAGGTCGCCCCTGTCGTGATGCAGGCCGCACCCACTGTGACCGAGACGCCATCGCCGCAGCTGGTGCCCGCGGACCTGAATTCCGAACTGGCCAGGCTCACGATCGACGCCGCCGCTTCGGCGCCGGTTTGGAGCCGGGAATCGCTGATGGATCGGCTATCGCCGTTCGATGCGTCGGTTCCCGATCGCCAGATGCTTTCCGGTACCTCGCCGGCCGACACGCGCAATGCGACGCACGCCGGTTCATATGAGGTGTCGGTGCGCCTTGGGAGGGGGGATACGATCGGAAGCGCGTTGCAAAAGCTCGGTTTCGAGGCAGAGGCCATCGCTGACGCTGTTTCGGCCCTGACGCCCCATGTCAGACTGAAGCGTCTGCCGATTGGTCTCGGCATGACGCTGCAGATCCGACCGTCTGAGAAGGAGGGCGCCAAGCCGATCCTGCAGGCGCTCACGCTCCAGCCTGAAGGGCGTCGCGAGATCACGGTCGAGCGAGATGACGAAGGCCAGTACGTCGTGGAGTTGCCGCATCGCTCGACGGCTCGGTGAGTTGGGCCGAAAGCGCCCGCGCGAGGTTCAATTCCGTCATCGCTTCCCTGCGTTCGCCTTCCGCGCCGCGCAGCCCGCCCGAATCACTTCGGGCAGGGGCGAACTGGCCGGGTGGTGGCCCACCGGCCGGCGTTCTCCTGCTTGGCGTAGTCCCAGCCCCAATACTCCGTGTCCACGCCCCCAACGTCGAGGCGAGCAGGCCCCTCTCCCAGGACATCGCGCTCTTCAGCACCTACCTTGGTTCTTGCGGCCGCACAGGCCGCAATCTCCTCGGCGGACGGATTCTATCGCGACATTTGAGAATGTGGCGGACGTCGAGGTGTCGAAGCAAGGCGAGGTCCGGGTCCGGCGCGTCGGTGCCGCGATCGACGGCGCCTGCGGGTTCAGGAGGCTTTGCCTGACGGTGCCCACCCGTAGACCTTCTGCAAGGTCCCGCCCATCAGCGTCGCGCGATCGCTGTCGCTGAGGCGGTCGGTCATCCGGAACGCGTCGACGCCTTCCTTGTAGGTCAGGAACGCCACCGCGCGCGTCCAGTCGGTACCCCACATGCAGCGGTCCATGCCGAAGGCGTCGAAGATGCGGCGCAGCGGATCCCAGATGTCCTTGTAGGGGAACGGCTCCTGGCTGAGCGTGCCCGCGCCGCTGATCTTGACCACGACGTTGTCGTGCCTGGCGAGCGCCAGCAGCTTGGGCAGGTCGGCCCACGGCCCGGCGGGCTTGGGCGGCTCGAAGGGCTGCAGGAGGCCGAGGTGATCGACCACGATGCGCGTGTCGGGATTGCGCGCGGCCAGCGGGGCGAGCTGCTCGACGCGGCCCCAGCTCAGCACGTTGACCGGCAGCGAATGGCGCGCGGCCGCGGCCAGCACGCGGTTGACCCCGGGATCGTCCGGCGCCACCAGCGGGCCCGCCGCCATCATGATGCGGATGCCCACCGCGCCCGGCGTCTTCTTCCAGTCGGCGATGGTCTCGGCGACCTGGGGATCGGCCGGATCGACCGGCTTCACCACGGCGAAGCGGCCGGGATGCCGGTTGCGCACCTCGAGCGCGTAGCTCGCGTCGTAGCGGTACTGGGTGTAGGGCGAGACCAGGATGGCGCCGTCGACGCCGACCTCGTCCGTGGCCAACACCATCTGGTCGCCGGTGACCTCCGGCGGGCCGTGCAGGACGGCGGCCCACGGCCGGCCGGCATGGTTGCGCTCGTAGACGTGGACCTGGACATCGATCGTCGGCACGCGATCGCCCTCCCCTGACTTTTGCTGCGCGGGAGGCTAGCAGCCTGTCGGACTGAGGTCTGGGAGTTGAGAGACGAAGGGAAGGATGGT
>WHTW01000102.1 GCA_009377525.1 Rhodospirillales bacterium | reverse complement strand
GACGTGCAAGCAATGCTGTCACTGCATCGGATCGAGGTCGATATCAACCGTCAAACCTCTGGGATGAGCCACTCTGGGATGAGCCACTGGGGTCTCGCCGGACTCCTCGCTGCTGGCATGGGGCTTGCTGCGTTGCGCAAGTCCCCCGTAGCCAGAGGAGCATTCGATGGACATCGGCGTTTTCATTCCGATCGGAAACAACGGCTGGCTGATCTCGACCAACTCGCCGCAATACATGCCGACCTTCGAGCTCAACAAGCAGATCGTGCTCAAGGCCGAGCACTACGGACTCGATTTTGCCCTCTCCATGATCAAGCTGCGCGGCTTCGGCGGCAAGAGCGAGTTCTGGGACCACAATCTCGAATCCTTCACCCTGACGGCGGGATTGGCCGCCGTCACCAGGCGCATCCAGCTCTATGCCTCGGTCGCGGTGCTCACCATCCCGCCGGCCATCGTGGCGCGCATGGCGTCGACCATCGATTCGATCTCGGGCGGCCGCTTCGGCGTCAACATCGTCTCCGGCTGGGCCAAGATGGAGTACGAGCAGATGGGCCTGTGGCCGGGCGAAGCGCACTTCGCCAAGCGCTACGACTACAGCACGGAGTATGTGACGATCCTGCGCGAGCTGTGGGGAAAAGGCTCGTCGGACTTCAAGGGCCAGTACTTCCAGATGTCCGACTGCAAGCTCTCGCCCCGCCCGCAGGCCGAGATGAAGATCGTCTGCGCAGGGCAAAGCCCGCGCGGCATGGAGTTCGGCGCGACCTACGGCAACTACAACTTCACCCTGGGCAAGGGCGTCAACACGCCGACGGCGCATGCGCCGACCAACGAGGCGATGGCCCAGGCCGCCGCCAAGACCGGCCGCGACGTCGGCAACTACGTGCTGATGATGGTGATCGCCGACGAGACCGATGAGGCCGCCATGGCCAAGTGGAAGCACTACAACGAAGGCGCCGACATGGGCGCCCTGGCCTGGATGGCGGGCGAGGCCAACGCCGATCCCAACGCCTCCGACGACGGCACCGCCAAGCGAATCTCCGCGCCCGAGGGCGCCATCAACTTCAACATGGGCACGCTGGTCGGCTCCTACGCCACGGTGGCCCGCCTGCTCGACGAATGCGTCACCGTACCCGCCACCAAGGGCATCATGCTCACCTTCGACGACTTCCTGGTCGGCATGGAACAGTTCGGCCAGCGCATCCAGCCGCTGATGAAGAGCCGGGCGGCGAAGCTGAAGCAGGTGGCCTAGGACGGCGCCGATGGACATCGGCGTCTTCATCCCGATCGGCAACAATGGCTGGCTGATCTCGACCAGCTCGCCGCAATACAGGCCGACCTTCGAGCTCAACAAGCAGGTCGTGCAGAGGGCCGAGCAGTACTGCTTCGACTTCGCCCTCTCGATGATCAAGCTGCGCGGCTTCGGCGGCAAAAGCGAGTTCTGGGACCACAATCTGGAATCGTTCACCCTGATGGCGGGCCTGGCCGCCGTCACCAAGCGCATCCAGCTCTACGCTTCGGTGGCCGTCCTCACCATCCCACCGGCCATCGTGGCGCGCATGACCTCGACCATCGATTCGATCTCCGGCGGACGGTTCGGCGTCAACATCGTCTCCGGCTGGGCCAAGGCCGAGTACGAGCAGATGGGCCTGTGGCCGGGCGAGGAGCACTACAACAAACGCTACGACTACAGCACCGAGTACGTCACCATCCTGCGCGAGCTGTGGGAGACCGGGACCTCGAACTTCAAGGGCCGATACTTCCAGATGGAGGACTGCAAGCTCTCGCCGCGCCCGCAGGCCTGCGTGAAGCTCGTCTGCGCCGGGCAAAGCCCGCGCGGCATCGAGTTCGGCGCCGGCCATGGCGACTACAATTTCGTCGCGGCCAAGGGCATCAACACGCCGACGGCGCACTCAGCCACCAACCAGGCGATGGCCGAGGCCGCCGGCAAGGCCGGCCGCGATGTCGGCAACTATGTGCTGTTCATGGTGATCGCCGACGAGACCGACGAGGCGGCCATGGCCAAGTGGCGGCACTACAACGACGGCGCCGACCTTGCCGCGATGGGCTGGCTGGCCGGCCAGGCCAATGCCGATGCCAATGCCAATGCGGCGGACAGCAGCACGGCCCGCCAGACGGCGGCGCCCACGGGCGCGGTCAACTTCAACATGGGCACGCTGGTCGGCTCCTACGCCACGGTGGCCCGCCTGCTCGACGAATGCGCCACCGTGCCCGCCACCAAGGGCATCATGCTCGTCTTCGACGACTTCATGATCGGCCTGGAACAGTTCGGCCGGCGCATCCAGCCGCTGATGAAGTGCCGGCAAGGCAAGCTGAAGGCGGTTGGGTAGTCTTCGGAGCGCGGGCCTCTGGCCCGCTCACGAATGCGGGCCAGAGGCCCGCGCTCCACTGAACTAGTTCGCGGGCGTGTACTGCTCCATGAAGGCCATCACCTCGACCACGGGGAGGACGTCGGCGTATTTCAAGGCCATATCGTAGAGGTTGGCGAAGTGCGGGCTCTCGTGGCGGTCGGCGACGCATTCCTCGGGCACGACAGTACGGAAGCCGCGCGACAGGCTGTCGACCACGGTGGCGCGCACGCAGCCCGAGGTCGACCCGCCGGTCACGATGACGGTATCGACCTTGTGCCAGGTGAACAGCGAGCCGAGGTTGGTCTCGAAGAAGGCCGAGGCCATGCGCTTGTTGATGACGATATCCCGGCGGTCGATCTCGCAGCGCTCGTCGAGTGTGGCGCGGCGCGAGCCCTCCTTGATGTTCTGCAGCGAATCGGCCGTGTCGCTGCGGGTGCCCCAGACGCCGCAATCCTCGCCGCTGAACAGGTACGCGACATAGGTCCAGATCACCGGGCAGTCCTTGGCCCGGAACAGCTTCGCCAGGGCATTGACGTGCTCGATCTGCCGCGGATCGGTCTCGTAGGCCGTCGGGAACTCGTCCGGCCGCGTATAGGCATTCTGGAGATCGACATTGACCAACGCGGGCTTGCGGCCGAAGCCGAAACGCCGGCGGCTCTTGTCGGCCCTGACGATCTCGTAGGGCTCGCGCGCCGACTTGTTGGAGATCTCCATGTCAGCCGGCCGTCGCCATCGCCGGGCCGGCAGACACCGTTTCCTCGGCGATCGGTCCATCCTCCAGCAGCTTGACGTCCGACGCCGACCAGCGGGCGACCACACGCTCGCCGATATCCAGCGGATGGGCGAAGAAGCTCTCGTCCAGCATGTGGGCCACGAACTCCTCGTTGTCGGCGAGGTCGAGCGTGACCTTCACGTACGAGCCCTGGTTCTCCAGCGTATGGACCTCGCCCACGACCGCGTTCAGCCCGACCGCGGGCTTGGCGCCGGGCGCGATCTTCTCGATGGCGATGCGGTCGCGGCGGATCGAGCCCCACAGCGGCGAGCCGCGCATCGGCCGACGGTCGCCGACCGGGATGGCATAGCGCGCACCGTTCTTGCCGGCCACCGCGGCGACGCCGTTCATCGTGCTCTCGACCATGCCCGCCAGCACGTTCTGGCCGCCGACGAAACGGGCGACGTAGGCGTTGCGCGGGGCGATGAAGATATCGCGCGCGCTGGCCGCCTGCTCGATGCGGCCGTGGGCCATGACCACCACTGTGTCGGCCACGGCGATGGCCTCTAGCTGGGTGTGGGTGACGTGCACGAAGGTGATGCCGAGCTCCTTCTGCACACGGCGCAGCTCGCCGCGCATGCGCAGTCGCAGGTATTCGTCGAGCGCCGACAAGGGCTCGTCGAGCAGCAGCACACGCGGGTTGGTGATCAGCGCCCGGGCCAGCGCCACGCGCTGCTGCTGGCCGCCCGAGAGCTGGGCCGGCAGGCGATCGGCGAACTTCTCGAGCTGCACCTTGGTCAGGAGCTCGCGCGCCCTGGCGTGGCGGTCGGCCGTGCCGGCGCCGCGCATCTTGAGCGCGAAGGCCACGTTGTCGAGCACGCTGCGATGCGGAAAGAGCGCGTAGCTCTGGAACATCATGGCCGTGCCGCGCTCGATCTGCGGCAGGCCGATCACCGACTGCCCGCCGATGCGGACGTCGCCACTGGTGGGCTTCTCGTGACCGGCGATCATGCGCAGGATCGTGGTCTTGCCGCAGCCGCTGGGACCGAGCAGGCAGCAGTAGGAGCCGTGCGGGATGGTCAGGCTGAGATCTTCGACCGCCGTGGCCTCGCCGAAGCGCTTGGTGACGCCGACAACGGCAACTTCGCCGCTTGCCGGGGAGGTTGATGGGGCCATATCTGCTACTCCGTACGCGCGCTGGCCGCGGCGCGCCGACGCTGGACGATGGCGATCGAGCCCAGCGCCAGGACGATCACGGCAAAGGAAACGACCGTGGTGACGGCACCCACGGCATAGAGCGTCGGCGAGGTGACATTGGTGGTCATCGCCCAGATCTCGAGCGGCAGGGTGTTCTTGGCTCCGGCGGCAAGCGCGGTGCGGGCGATCTCGTCGTAGGACAGAGTGAAGCCGAACAGCGCGACGCCGATGATGCCGGGCAGCAGGATCGGCAACGTCACTTCCTTCACTTTCTGCCAGTTGGTGGCGCCGAGGTCGATCGCCGCCTCCTCGTAGGCGCGGTTGAAGCGGCCCAGCACGGCGAACATGATCAGCAGCCCAAAGGGCAGCGTCCAGGTGAGCTGGGCGCCGAGGGCGGTCGTGTACCACTCGGTCGGCAGGCCGAGCAGGCGGAAGGTGAGCGCAATGCCCAGGCCGACGAACAGGCCGGGCATGATCAGGCTGGCGATGGTGAGATAGAAGGCGAAGGCCGAGCCGCGGAAGCGGCGGCGGAAGGCAAGCCCGGCGAGCACCGCCAGCATCACCGTCAACGCGGAGACGATGGCGGCGAGGCTGATCGAACGGATGAAGGAGCCGGCGATGTCGCCGACCCGGGTCTGCGACACCAGGGCCTCGAACCAGTGCAGCGACACGCCGTTCAGCGGGAAAGTCATACCGCCGTGCGGGCCCTGGAAGGACAGGATGTAGATCACGATCATCGGGCCGTAGAGGAACAGCACGAACAGCGTGAAGAACGCCGCAAAGGCGTAGAAGGTCCAGGGCCGGGCGTCGTCACCGTGCATGGCTAGGGCTTCTCATGCTCTTCCGCGCGCGTCCCGCGCGCTCATGAGCGCGCGGGACGCGCGCGGTCCGGAAGACGAAGACGATGAGGGGAGCGCCTGGAACACGCCCTACCCCGCCAGTTCCTTGCGCACGTCGACGACGCGCAGGATGCCCGCCACCATCAGGGTGACGATGATCACCATGATCACCGCGCTGGCCGCCGCCGGCGGGTACTGCAGGGCGGCGACCTCGTTCTGCAGGGCCGAGACGACCGAGGCGCTCTGCCCGCCGCTCATGGTGCGCACGACGAAGGAATCGCCCATCACCAGGGTGACGACGAAGATCGAGCCCAGCGCGATGCCGGTGCGCGACAGCGGCCAGACGACCTCGGCGACCACCCGGAAACGGCCGGCGCCGGCATCGCGCGCCGCCTCGAGCAGGCTTTTGTCGATGCGCGCCATCGAGTTGAAGATCGGCACCACCATGAACAGCGTGAAGAGGTGCACGTAGGCGACGATGACGGCGAAGTCGGAGAACAGCAGGAACTCCAGCGGCCGGCTGGTGATGCCGGCGCCCTGCAGGGCCTGGTTGAAGATGCCGTTGCGCCCGAGGAACGGGATCCACGATATCATGCGGATGATGTTCGAGGTCAGGAACGGCACGGTGCAGAGCAGGAAGAGCCCGATCTGAAAAAGAAGGCCGCGCACGTGGAAGACCAGGAAGTAGGCGATGTTGAAGCCCAGCACCAGGGTCACGGCCCACACGATCAGCGCGAACTTGAGCGAGCTGGCATACAGCCGGAGCGTCACCTCCGAGCGGAACAGCTCGATGTAGTTGTCGAAGATGAAGGCGGGGACAATCTCGGTGCGGCTGAAGTCGAAGAAGCTGACCGCCAGCACCACCAGCATCGGCAGGCCGAAGAACAGCAGCAAGACGAGCACCAGCGGCGCCACCTGAAACCACGACGCTCGCTCGCCGCTATTGTCCTCCGCGACCGCATTGGCGCACGGCGGCGCCGTGAAGCCGTCCGCTACCTGGTCTATGCTGGCCATGTCGCCACGACAGCACAGTCAGGACGAGACGAACTCGTTCCAGCGCCGCGTCAGGTAGCGGTCCTCGTCCATCACGGTGTTCCAGCAGGCGATGTTGCCCATGCGGTCCCAGATGGTGCCGCCGTCGCGCGTCGTACCCTTCTTCTCCATCAGGGTGCCGTAGGGATCCTTGATGTCGACCGCGGCGGGCTTGCCGTCGTACCAGTAGTCCCATTCCTCGGGGGTGAGGAACTTCTTGGCCGTCGACGGCACCGCCGAGTAGTAGCCCTGCTTGGCGATGAAGCCGCCCTGCCAGCCCGAGTTGAACCAGTTCATGTATTCGTAGGCGCAGTCGAGCTTGAGCCCGCTGAGATGGGCCATCGGCGCCAGGCCGACGAACCAGCCGCGATAGCCTTCCTTCAGGGGCACGTAGTAGCAATCGATGCTGCGCGAGCGCACGGCAGTGACGGCCGGCGACCACATCGACTGGATCACGACCTCGCCCGAGGCCATCAGGTTCACCGACTGGTCGAAGGTGCTCCAGAAGGAGCGGAAATGGCCGCCCTTCTTCATGTCGATCATGATCTTGATGGTCTTGTCGATCTCGTCCTTGGTCATGTTGCCCTTGTCGGCGTATTTGAAGTCGCCGCGCGCCTCGAGTGCCATGGCGACGTCCATCACGCCGACCGGGGCGTAGTCGACCAGCGCCGTCTTGCCCTTGAATTTCGGATCGAGCAGGTCCTTCCAGCTCGTGACCTTGTCGCGGCCACCGACGAGGTCTGGCCGGATACCGAGCGTGTCGGCATTGTAGATCGTCGGGATCATGGTCAGGAATTCGGTCGGCTTGTCGGCGAGCTTCTTGCCGTCCTTGTCGGCATAGAACATCGCCTCGATCGGCGCCAAGCCCTGCGTCGAGGCCATCTTGCCGTTGGGATACGCACCCTTGGTGAAGAGCGGCACCGTCTCGCCCCACAGCTTGTACTTCGCCACCGGGATCGGTGCGATCGCCCCCTTGCCCAAGAGGTAAGGCAGCTTGGTGCTGTCGATGTTGTTGATGTCGATGGTGGTCGGCTGGGTCAGCGAGCGGTTGAGCTGCACATCGTCGGTGATGGCCTGCATCACGATCTTGAAGCCGAGGTCCTTGCTCGCCTGCTCACCGATCTCCTTGATCGCGGCGTACGAGCCGCCGGCATGGACCAGGGTCACGTCCTTGGTATTCTGCGCCCACACGGTGGGAAATCCGCCGATGCCTTGGGCGGCGACAACCGCGCCGCCGGCAGCGGCACCCTTGAGTAGATTGCGACGGCTGAACTTGTTCTTGGTTTCAGAAGAGCTGCGAGTCATCTGTCACCTCTTTCGACACCAATCACACGATGGGTCGCGAAATTAAGTCGCAAAAAACATGCCACGCGAATTTATGGGGCTATCGCGAACGCGACGGCGGTGACGCTGATCCAAACTTGTGCGATGCGCGGTCGCGACTGATCCCGCTTTGAGCAGTCATGCGGAGCGCGGACCTCCAGGTCCGCATCATGAGTATGAGCGGACCTGGAGGTCCGCGCTCCGATGAGCATGGCGGTCCGGGTTTTGCATTCTCGTCGTGTGAGATTCCCCCCACGCGGAGGAGACCACGTACCATGGAAATCGGCGTCTTCATTCCTATCGGCAGCAACGGCTGGCTGATCTCGACGACCTCGCCGCAGTACAAGCCGAGCTTCGAGCTCAATCGCCAGACTACGCTCAACGCCGAGCGCTACGGGCTCGACTTCGTGCTGTCGATGATCAAGCTGCGCGGCTTTGGCGGAAGGAGCGAGTTCTGGGACCACAACCTCGACTCCTTCACCCTGATGGCAGGCCTGGCCGCCGTCACCGAGCGCATCCGGCTCTACGCCACGGTGCCGACGCTCGCCGTGCCGCCGGCGATCGCCGCGCGCATGTGCTCGACCATCGATTCGATCTCAGGCGGCCGCTTCGGGCTTAACGTCATCACCGGCTGGCAGCGGCCGGAATACTCCCAGATGGGGCTGTGGCCGGGCGACGAATACTTCGGCCATCGCTACCGCTATGCCACCGAGTATGTCCGGGTCCTGCGCGATCTGTGGGAGACCGGCGTGTGCGACCTCAAGGGCGAGTTCTTCACCATGAACGACTGTCGCCTCAGCCCACGGCCCAAGGCCGACATGAAGATCATCTGCGCCGGGCAGAGCGACGCCGGCCTGGAATTCACCGCCAGGCACGCCGACTACAATTTCTGCTTCGCCAAGGGCATCAACACACCGACGGCCTGCGCCGACACGATAGCTCGCATGCAGTCCTACGCCGCCCAGACCGGCCGCAAGGTCGCCTCCTACGCGCTCACCATGGTGATCACCGGCGAGACCGACGCCGAGGCCGAGGCCAAGTGGGAACTCTACAAGGAAGGTGCCGACCTCGAGGCGCTGGCCTGGCTGGTCGAGCAGGCGACGGCCGACAAGAACCCGACCGGTGACAGCAACGTGCGCCACGCCATCGACCCCAAGTCGATGGTCAACATCAACATCGGCCTGCTGCTCGGCTCGCATGCCAAGGTGGCGCGCCTGCTGGACGAGATGGCGACCATCCCGGGCCTGGCTGGCGTGCTGCTCACCTTCGACGAGTTTGTGAGCGGCACCGAGATCTTCGGCGAGCGCATCCAGCCCTTGATGCAATGCCGCAAGCATGTCACTTCGCCGGCGAAGGCTGCAGCATGACCCAGCCCGTCAGCTACTTCCCACCCGAGGATCCCGCCGCGCGCTACCTGCCGGCGCGGCCCGAGCCGATCATGATCCGGCCGGCCGAGACCGCGCTGATCATCGTCGATATGCAGAATGCCTACGCCTCGCCCGGCGGCTATCTCGACCATGCCGGGTTCGACGTCTCGGGGGCCGCTCCCGTCATCGAAAAGATCTCCGAAGCCGCGACCGCCGCCCGCGCCGCCGCGATGCCCGTGGTGTTCTTCCAGAACGGCTGGGATCCCGACTATGTCGAGGCGGGTGGCCCGGGTTCGCCCAACTGGCACAAGTCCAACGCCTTCAAGACCATGCGCAAGAAGCCCGAGCTCTACGGCAAGCTTCTGGCCAAGGGCGGCTGGGACTACGAGCTGGTCGAGACGCTGCCGCCGCAGAAGGGCGACATCGTGGTGAGCAAGCCGCGCTACAGCGCCTTCTTCAACACCAACCTCGACAGTCTTCTGCGCTCGCGCGGCATCCGCTCGCTGATCTTCACCGGCATCGCCACCAATGTCTGCGTCGAGTCGACCCTGCGCGATGGCTTCTTCCTGGAATATTTCAGCGTCGTGCTGCACGATGCCACGCACCATGCCGGGCCCGCCTTCATCCAGGAGGCGTCGCTGTACAACATCGAGAAGTTCTTCGGCTGGGTGTCGTCGGTCGAGGAATTCCGCAATGCCTTGGCCGCCAACATCAATCCGGTGCTGACCAAGGAAAAACCCTGATGCCCATGAAAGCCATCTTCCCTCCGGGTTCCGGCAAGACGCTGGCGCCCTACTCGCCCGGCGCCATGGCCGACGGCGTGGTCTATGTCGCGGGCACGCTGGCGCTCGACAAGGACACCAACGTCGTCCATGTCGGGGACGCCGCCAAGCAGACCGAGTATGTGCTGGAGGCCATCAAGTCGGTGATCGAGACCGCCGGCGGCACCCTGGCTGACGTCACCTTCAACCAGATCTTCATCACCGACTGGGCGAACTACGCCGCGGTCAATGGCGTCTATGCCAGGTACTTCCCAGGAGACAAGCCGGCGCGCTACTGCATCCAGTGCGGGTTGGTGAAGAAGGAAGCGTTGGTCGAGATCGCAACGATCGCTCATATCGGCAAGTGACGAGAACGGCTTTCGACATCCATGACGGCCCCGGCCCCGACGCCGAGACCGTGCTGCTCTCGTCGGGACTGGGTGGTGCGGCCGGCTACTGGACGCCGCAGCTCGACGCGCTCTGCCGGCGCTATCGCGTCGTCGCCTACGACCAGGCCGGCACCGGCCGCACGGGCGGCGAGCTGCCGGCGAACCACAGCATCGCTGCCATGGCCGACGAAGCGGCGGCGGTGCTCGATGCCAGCAAGACGGCCACGTCCCACTTCGTCGGCCACGCGCTGGGCGGGCTCGTGGGTCTCGCCCTGGCGCAACGCCAGCCCGATCGCCTGCTCTCGCTCACCGTCGTCAACGGCTGGGCGGCCATCCACAGCCACACCCGTCGCTGCTTCGACGTCCGCCTGGCGCTGCTCAAGCACGAGGGACCGCCGGCCTACGTGCGCTCGCAGCCGATCTTCCTCTTCCCCGCCGACTGGCTGGCGCGGAACGAAGCCCGCGTGGCCCAGGAAGAGGCGCATGGGCTGGCTGGTTTCCAGGGCGTCAACAACCTGCACGCGCGAATCGGAGCCCTGCTCGCCTTCGACGCCCGGCCGGGCCTGGCGGCGCTGCGGCTGCCGACCTTCATCGTTGCTGCACGTGACGATGTCCTGGTGCCGAGCACCATGTCGCAAGAGCTCGCGGCCGCCATCCCGGGCGCTCGCCTGCATGTCGCGCCCTGGGGCGCGCATGCGCTGAACGTGACCGTGCCCGCCGCCTTCAACACCCTCCTGCTGGATTTCCTGTCATGCGTTCCTGCCAAGGCCTGAGCGCGCTCGAGGCCGAGATCGCGCGCGACCTCGAGCTGACGGCGCATCCACACATGGAGTGGATGGTGCCGCGAGTGCACGCCGGCAAGCCGGCGCTCGACGTGCTGATCGTGGGTGCCGGACAATCGGGGCTCGTCACAGCCTTCGGCCTGATGCGCGAGCGCGTGAGCAACATCCTGGTGATCGACCGCGCGCCCAAGGGAAAGGAAGGGCCCTGGGTCACCTTCGCCCGCATGCCGACCCTGCGCAGCCCGAAGGTCCAGACCGGTCCCGATCTCGGCATGCCGAGCCTGACCTTCCAGGCGTGGTACGAGGCGCAGCACGGCGCGCAGGCCTTTTCCGACATGCACCTCATTCCGAGCGTCGACTGGCACGAATACCTGCTGTGGTATCGCCGCATCCTGGGGCTGCCGGTGCGCAACGACGTGGCCGCCACGGCCATCGCGCCCGGCCGGCTGGACGACGGCGGGCCGTGCCTGCTGGTGACGCTCTCCACCGGCGAGGTCCTGGCCACGCGCAAGCTGGTGCTGGCCACCGGCCAGGACGGCACCGGCGAATGGTGGATGCCCGACTTCGTGCGCAACCTGCCGGCCGCTCGCCGCGCCCACACCTGCGAGCTGGAGATCGACTTCGCACGACTCAAGGGCAAGGTGGTGGCCGTGCTGGGCGCCGGCGCCTCGGCGATGGACAATGCCGCCGTGGCGCTGGAGCACGGCGCGGAAGTCCATCTCTTCACGCGCTGGCGGCCGACCGGCGTGCAGCGCTTCCGCTGGCTCACCTTCGTGGGCTTCCTGCGCCACATGGGCGATATGCCCGACCTTTGGCGCTGGCGCTTCATGGCCAACATCCTGAACGCGCGCGAGGGCTTTCCGCCCGACACCTACACCCGCGTCATGGCCTTCCCCGACACCTTCACCATGCACGCCGAGCGCGCCTGGACCGACGCGCGCATGGAGGAGGGTCGCATCCGCCTGGAAACCACGCGCGGGCCGTTCCATGCCGACTTCGCCATCTGCGGCACCGGCATCCGCCAGAATGTGCATCTGCGGCCCGAGCTTGCACCGTTCGCCGACAAGATCGCCTTGTGGCGCGACCGCTTCACGCCGCCGGCGGGCGAGGAAGATGCGCTGCTCGCGGCCTATCCCTATCTCGGCCCGGACTACGAGTTCCTCGAGAAGGTACCGGGTGACGCGCCATGGCTCGGCGACATCCATGTCTTCGGCATCGGCTCGACGCTGAGCTTCGGCGTCTCCGGCAGCAGCATCAACGCCATGAACATCGCCGTGCCGAAGCTGGTGGCCAGCCTCACCCGCGGCCTGTTCGCGGGCGACCTGCAGCGCCACTGGCAGTCGCTGCTCGCCTACGACACCAAGCTGGTCGAGCTCGACTGGAGCAAGATCAAGACGGAGCAGCTTTCATGCTCTTCCGGACCGCGCGCTTCCAGCGCGCTCATGAGCTTGAGCGCGCAAGATGCGCGCGGTCCGGAAGAGCATGAGCGCCAATCGGGGCAACTTCCGCCAGCCGGCTCATAGGCCCGCGGTTGGCAAGACGCACCATCCCGTGGCACGCTCCCTGCATACTGTTTCACCAGTTCCGATGGTGGTGGCCAAATGACAGCGGCCAAGCGGCAGTTGCGCTTTGGTGCCTTCTTCAGCGTTCCGGGTTGTCATCCGACGGGATGGCGGCATCCGGACGCGATCTGCGAGACCGACCTCGACTTCCGACTGCTCGCCGACATGGCGCGCACGGCCGAGCGCGGTCTGCTCGACTGCATGTTCTTCCAGGACAGCGTCGCCATTCCCGGCAGCACCGCCGTCTACGGTGCAAAACCGTTTCGCGTGAAGAACGGACGGCAGGCGCATATCGAACCCATGAGCGCCATCGCTGCCCTGGGCGCGATCACCAAGCACATCGGGCTCGTGTCGACCTGCACGACCTCCTACAACGAACCCTACAACGTCGCGCGCCGCTTCCTCACCATCGACCATATCAGCGGCGGCCGGGCCGGCTGGAACCTGGTGACCTCGCAGGCCGAGGACGAGGCGGTGAATTTCGGCCGCGACCAGCATTTCGAGCACGGCATCCGCTACGACCGCGCCGCGGAGTTCCACGACGTCGTGATCGGCCTGTGGGACAGCTGGGAGGACGACGCTTTCCTGCGCGACAAGAAGAGCGGTGTGTGGTTCGACTACGACAAGATGCACATCCTGCGGCACAAGGGTAAGCACTTCACGGTGCGCGGGCCGCTCAACGTCGCGCGCTCGCCGCAGGGACGGCCGGTGGTGGCACAGGCGGGCTCGTCGGACGTCGGCATGGAGCTCGCCGCCCGCACCGCCGACATGGTGTTCACCGCCCAGACCACCATCAAGGAAGGCCAGGACTTCTGCAACGACATGCGCTCGCGCATGGAGAAGTACGGGCGCGGGCCTGAGGACATCCGGATCTTCCCCGGCATCATGCCGATCGTCGGCCGCACCGAAGCGGAGGCGCAGGAGAAATACGAGGAGCTTCGCTCCATGGTCGACGATGGCGTCGGCATCGCGGGCGTCGCGCGGCTCGCAGGGGGCGTCGACATCTTTGCCTGCGATCCCGACGGCCCCCTGCCCGAGCTGAAGCCCAGCAACGCCGCGCGTGCCCGCCAGGAAATGATCATCGCCATGGGCAAGCGCGGCATGACCATCCGCCAGATCGGCCGCGTGCTCGCCATGAGCCAGGCCCATCGCGTGCTCTACGGCACGCCCAAGCAGCTCGCTGACGACATGCAGGCGTGGCTGGAGGCCGGCGCCTGCGACGGCTTCAATCTCCTGTTCGCGCACTATCCCAAGCCGCTCGAGGAATGGGTCACGATGGTCATCCCCGAGCTGCAGCGGCGCGGCATCTTCCGCACCCGGTACGAGGGCAAGTCGTTTCGCGAGAATCTCGGCGTGCCGATCCCGCCGAACATCCACACCAGGAACCGCACGAGTGTTCAGGTCAACGCGGCGGCGTCCAATGACTAGGACTCACGCTCTTCGCTGGGGGCGCGCCACTCCAGTGGCGCGTCTTGCCTTGCCGGAGCGCGGACCTCCAGGTCCGCTCATGATCATGATGCGGACCTGGAGGTCCGCGCTCCCAGAAGACGCGCCACTGGAGTGGCGCGCCCCCAGCAAGCCTTGCTTGGCGGCATGCCATGGCCGCTAGCAAGCAGCTCCGACTGGGCGGCTTCTTCAGCGTGCCGGGCAACCACCTGGCGGGCTGGCGCCATCCCGACGCGATCCCGACGTCGGACATGGACTTCCAGCAATACGCCCACATCACCCAGGTCGCCGAGGCCGCCAAGTTCGACACAATCTTCTTCCAGGATACCGCAGGCGTTGCCGGCAGCCGCGCGCTGGCGCGCGGCGAGCGTACGCGCGCCAAGCTCTCGCGCACCGTCAAGCTCGAGCCGACGGCGACACTCGCCGCGCTCGCCATGGTGACCAGCCGCATCGGCCTGGTGGCGACGGCGACCACGACCTACAACGAGCCCTACAACATCGCCCGCCGCTTCGCCTCGATCGACCATATCAGCGGCGGCCGCGCCGGCTGGAACCTGGTGACCTCGCAGATCGAGGACGAATCGGAGAATTTCGGCTTCGACGAGCACCTCGCCCACGCCGAGCGCTACGAGCGCGCCGCCGAGTTCTACGAGGTCGTCACCGGCTTGTGGGACAGCTGGGAAGACGGCGGGCTGCTGCGCGACAAGAAGAGCGGCGTCTACATGGACCGCGACAAGGTCCATTTCCTCGATCACGTCGGCAAGCACTTCAAGGTCAAGGGCCCGCTCAACATCACGCGCTCGCCGCAGGGCTGGCCGGTGGTGGCGCAGGCCGGCTCGTCCGAGGCCGGCCGCGAGCTCGCCGCCCGCACCGCCGACGTGGTGTTCACCGCACAGACAAGGATCGACGAGGCCAAGGCCTTTTATGCCGACATCAAGAGCCGCGCGGCGCGCTGCGGCCGAAGGCCCGACGACATCAAGATCATGCCGGGCCTCACCCCGGTGCTCGGCCGCACCATGGAAGAGGCGCGCGGGAACTACGACTACCTGCAGTCGCTGATGCCGGATGACGTGGCGCTGCAGTCGCTGTCGCACATCTCGGGCGGGCTTGACCTCAGCAAGTTCCCGCTCGATGGCCCCCTGCCCGAGCTGCCGTCCAGCAACGCCGCCAAGGCGCGCCAGGCGCTGGTCGTGCGCACCGCGCGCGAGCACAGCATGACTTTGCGCCAGATCGCGCGCCACACCGCGGCCGGCACCGGCCATCGCGTGCTGGTCGGCACGCCCGAGTACGTGGCCGACGAGATGGAGACGTGGCTCGAGGAAGAGGCGGCCGACGGCTTCAACGTCGTCTGCAACCACTATCCCAGGCCGTTCGAGGATTTCTGCCGGCAGGTCGTGCCCGAGCTGCAGCGCCGCGGCATCTTCCGCACCGAGTACCAGGGCATCACCCTGCGAGACCATTTGGGCTTACGCGTTCCGGAGAACCGATACGCACGCCAGGCACGGGAAGCCCTGGCAAGGGAGGCGTCATGAAGAGACTGTTCCAAGCCGCCGCTGGCGGCGTTGCCGCTCTCGCATTTGCGACCGCGGCCTTTGCGCAAGGCCCCACCGAGAAGGTGCGCAAGCTCAACCTCTATTCCTGGCCGCAGGCGGCGCTGCCGCAGAGCTACCAGGCCGCCCAGCTGATCGCCCAGCAATGGCGCCAGCTCGGGTTGGACGTCGAGGTCAAGCCGTTGCAGCGCCAGGCGCAGACCCAGCTCATCTGGTTCAGCCGCGACAAGTGGGACGTCACCATGTGGCGCATGGTCGGCCGGCCCGAGCGCTCCGATCCCGACGAGTTCCTGTACAGCCTCTATCACTCGAGCTACGCCGAGAAGGGCTACAACTTCATCGGCTACCTCAATCCGGAGTACGACAAGCTGGCCGAGAAGCAGCGCACCCAGCTCGATCGCGAGGAGCGGCGCAAGACCGCCTTCGAGATGCAGAAGATCATCAACCGCGACCAGCCGCAGGCCTTCCTGGTCCATCCCAAATATGCACTGGCCTTCAACAAGGCGGTGTTCAAGGAGGACACGGTCGTCAACCAGAGCGGCATCGGCATCCGCAACATCTGGACCTTCCTCGCCATCCAGCCGCTGGGCGCGCAGAAGGACCTGGTGATCAACAGCAACGAGACGATCAACGCCACCAACCCGCTCTATATCGGCGGCGCGGTCGACAGCTGGGTCACCGACCTGATCTGGGACCGCGTGATGCGCATCGGCCCCGACGGCATGCCGCGGCCGTGGGCGGCCGAGAGCGTCGCCTGGGTCGACGACAAGACCGTCGACGTCAAGATGCGCGCCGGCATGAAGTGGCACGACGGCCAGCCGGTGACGCTCGACGACGTGATCTTCTCCTTCCAGGCCCCGGCCGGCGACAAGGCGCCGATGTACAAGCCGTTCGTCACCGACATCGCCTCGATCGAGAAGACCGGCGAGCAGACACTGCGCTTCACGCTGAAGCGGCCCAACACCACCTTCCTCACCGCCTCGCTCTCCAAGATCAACCTGATCCCCAAGCACATCTGGGAGCCGGTGCTGAAGGACCTGGCGGGCAAGCCGGAGACGGCCGAGAAGCTCAAGGAGGTGTCCAAGATCGGCTCGGGCCCATTCAAGCTGGTGCGCTGGAAGCCCACCGAGGAGATCCTGCTGGAACGCTTCGGCGACCACTTCCAGGCGCCCAAGGTCGAGCGCTGGATCATGCGCATCGTGCCCAACGCCGAGGCCACGCTCGGCATGCTGAAGCGCGGCGAGATCAACTTTCTGGGCATGTTCGCCGGCGACGCCGAGGTGCTGGTGAAGTTCGCCAAGGAGAACCCCGACATCGCCATCAGGAGCGAGGTCGACATCGGCTTCGAGTACGTGGCCTTCAACAACCGCCGCCCGCCGTTCGACGACGTGGCCTTCCGGCGCGCCCTGTCGACCGCCATCGACCGCCGGCTGATGGTAAGCGCGGCGTGGCAGGACTACGCCATCCCGGCCAACAGCCATGTCTCGCCGGTGCTGAGCTTCTGGCACGATCCCGCGGTCGACAACATGAAGACCGGTTTGGCCGACGCCAAGAAGATCCTGCAGGACGCCGGCTACCGCGTCGCCGGCGGCAAGCTCTACTACCCGGCCGGCAAGCAAGAGAAGCTGGCGACGGAGTAACGATGATGTCTTCGTCTTCCGGACCGCGAGCCTCCGGCTCGCTCATGATCATGAGCGCGCAGGATGCGCGCGGTCCGGAAGAATCATGAGACTTGTCCTCGAGCGCTTCACGCACAACGCGCTGGCGCTGCTGGCGGTCACCACCATCCTGTTCTTCATGTTCCGGCTGATGCCGGGCACGCCGCTCGCCGCCTTCATCAACGAGAACCTGAACGCCGACCAACAGCAGGCGATGCTGGAGCAGTTCGGCCTCGATAAGCCGATGTGGCAGCAATACTTCATCTATCTCGGCAACCTGCTGCAGGGCGAGATGGGCCTCTCCTTCTTCCAGCGCCGGCCCGTCACCACCATCCTGCTGGAGGTGCTGCCCAACTCGGTGATCCTCACCCTCACCTCGCTGATCATCGCCTACATCTTCGGCGTCCTGGCCGGCGCCTGGCTCGCCTGGAGACGCGGCAGCTGGATCGAACGGGTGGCGGTGCCGGCCGTGCTGGCGACCCGCGCCGCGCCCGAGTTCTGGATCGGAATGGTCCTGCTGGCGTTGCTCTCCTTCAACGCCGGCTGGTTCCCCTCCGGCGGCGCCTCGAGCCCCGGCCTGGCCTACGCCAACAACTGGGACCGCATCGCCTCGTGGGACTATGTCCACCATCTCGCCTTGCCGGTGCTGACGCTCGCCCTCTACCTGCAGGGTCTGCCGCTTCTGCTGATGCGCTCCAACATGCTGGAGGTGATGCACGAGGAGTTCGTCACCATGGCGCGCATGAAGGGCCTGTCGGAATGGCGCATCGTCATCGGCCACGCCGCGCGCAATGCGCTGTTGCCGGTGGTCACCGCCTTCGCGCTGGGCGTCGGCCTGTCGATGGGCGGCAACGTGGTGATCGAGACGGTGTTCAGCTGGCCGGGCATCGGCCGCCTGCTGGTGCAGGCCGTCTCGGTGCACGACTATCCGCTGGCGCAGGGCGCCTTCCTGATGATCGCGCTGGTGCTGGCGCTGATGAACTTCGTCGCCGACCTTTTGTATATGGTCCTCGACCCGCGGGTGAGCCATGGCCGAAAGGGCTGAACCCGTCGCACCACCGAGGGCGGGCTGGCCGTTGCTGCCGGTGCTGCGGCGCATGGCGGCGATGCCGCTCAAGGACCCGTTCGCCTTCACCGGGCTCCTGATCTACGTGCTGTTTGCCTTGGTGGCACTGTTCGCCGACCAGCTCGCGCCGGTCGATCCGCTGGAAATCCTGTTCACCAAGACCGGCAAGCTCGCGGCCAACGTGCCGCCCTCCGCCGACTTCCCGCTGGGCACCACCAACCTCGGCCGCGACATCTATGCCCAGCTCGTGCACGGCACGCGAAGCGCGCTCGCCGTCGGGCTGTCGGCTGCCGTCATCGTCGCCACCGTCGGCACGATCGTGGGCCTCGTTGCCGGCTACTTCGGCAGCACGACCGACGCCGTGCTGATGCGCATCTCCGACATGGCGTTGAGCCTCCCCTTCCTGCCCTTCGTCATCGTCCTCACAGGTTTCCTGGGAGCCAGCACCTCCAACATCGTGCTCGCGGTCGCGCTGCTGCTATGGCCCAATTCGGCGCGCGTCATCCGCAGCCAGGTGCTGACCTTGCGCGAGCGGGCCTACGTCGAGGCGGCGCGTGTCACCGGCGCCAGCGCCTGGCGCATCCTGTTCGTGCACATCGCGCCCAACATCCTGCCGCTCAGCTTCGTCTACGCCGCCATCGCCATCGGCTGGGCGATCATCACCGAGGCCAGCGTCAGCTTCCTGGGCTTCGGCGATTCGGCCAGCGTGTCGTGGGGCATGATGCTGCAGGACGCCTTCGCCTCGCAGGCCCTGTCGCGCGGCCAGTATGCCTGGTTCGTGCCGCCCGGCATCTGCATCGTCCTGATCGTGGTCGCGGGCTTCTTCATCAGCCGCGGCTACGAGGAGGTCTTCATGCCGAGGCTGCGCGGAAGATGATCCTCGAAGTCGACAAGCTGCAAATCCACTACCGCACGCGCGACGGCGTGGCGCGCGCGGTCGACGGCGCCTCCTTCGCGGTGCCCGAGGGCCGCATCGTCGGCCTGGTGGGCGAATCGGGCTGCGGCAAGACCACGGCGGTGCGCGCCATCATGGGCGTGCTGGCCGAGAACGGACGACAGGCAGGCGGGCGTGTCGTCTTCAAGGGCGAGCCCATGGATGAGGCCACGACCCGCAAGCTGCGCTGGCGTGACATCGCCTATGTGCCGCAAAGCGCCATGAGCTCGCTCGATCCTGTCTATACCGTGGGCTCGCAGCTCATCGAGGTGCTGACCAAGCGCGGCGGCTTCTCGCGCGCCGCCGCCCGCACCCGCTCGGTCGAGCTGTTCGACCTCGTGGGCCTCAACGAGCGCCGGCTGGCCGACTATCCGCACCAGTTCTCCGGCGGCATGCGCCAGCGCGCCGCCATCGCCATCGCGCTCGCCCTCGAACCCAGCCTGTTGCTGGCCGACGAACCGGTGACCGCCCTCGACGTCATCGTCCAGCGCCAGATCCTCGACGTGCTGCGTTCCCTGCAGCAGCGCTTGAAGCTCTCTATGGTGCTGGTCACCCACGACATCAGCGTCGTCGCCTACCTCTGCGACGAGGTCGTGGTGATGTATGCCGGCCAGGTCGTCGAAAGCGGCCCTGTCCGCGAGGTTCTCGCTCGCCCGCGCCATCCCTACACGATGGGCCTGCGCAACGCCTTCCCCGATCTCCTGTCGGACGCACTTGAGCTGGTGCCGATCGCCGGCAGCCCACCCGATCTCAGAGAGCCTCTCTCGGGCTGCCGCTTCGTGCCGCGCTGCCCTTTCGCCCAGCCTGCTTGCAGCCTCGATGCCGTCATGACCGGCAACGGCGCCCACCGTTCGGCCTGTCACCGCGACAGCGAGGCCGACACTCTCAGAACAGCCGCATTGGATCCCAGGACATGGCCGCGCTCGTCGAGCTTCGCGATGTCGTGAAGCATTTCCCGGTGACGCGCACGCTGGGCGAGATCGCCCGCGGCGCGCATCCGGCCGTGCACGCGCTCGACGGCGTCACCTTCGATGTCGGCGACGGCGACGCCGTGGCCATCGTCGGCGAATCGGGCTGCGGCAAGACCACCCTGGGCCGCCTGATGCTGAAGCTGGTCGAGCCGACCGGCGGGGCGATCACCTTCGCCGGCGCGCCGATGGCCGGGCTGGCGGGCGAGCGGCTGCGCGACTTCCGCCGCCAGGTGCAGCTCGTGTTCCAGAACCCGTTCGATGCGCTGAACCCGCGCTTCACCATCTACCGCGCGGTCGTCGAACCGCTGATCAATGCCGGCATCGACCGGGCCGAGCACGCCGACCGCGTCGCCTCGGCCTTCCGCCGCGTGCACCTTGCCGATTTCGACCGCTACTTCGACCGCTATCCCCACCAGCTGAGCGGCGGGCAGCTCCAGCGCGTGGTCATGGCGCGCGCCCTGGTGCTGGGGCCGCGCTTCCTGGTTGCCGACGAGCCGGTGTCGATGCTCGATGTCAGCGTCCGTGCCGGCATCCTGGCGCTGCTGCGCGAGGTGCGCGAGACCATGGGATTGACCGCTGTCTACATCTCCCACGACCTCGCCCTGGTGCGTTACCTCTGCGAGCGCACCCTGGTCATGTATCTCGGCCGCATCGTCGAGGATGCGCCGACCGAGGAGATCGTGCGCCGGCCGCGCCATCCCTACACCCAGGCGCTGGTCGCGGCCGTGCCGGTGCCCGACCCCGACCAGTCGCGCCAGCCCCTGCCGATCAAGGGCAACGTCCCCGACGCGCGCGAGCCGCCATCGGGTTGCTCCTTCCGCGACCGCTGCCCACATGCCATGGCACGCTGTGCGGCGGAGACGCCGGCGTTACGCGCCGTTGCAGGAGGCCATCATGTGGCTTGCCATCTCGAGTGACTTCCCTCCCCAGAGCGGATCCCGCGCTGGGGAGGTGCCCGTGTCATCGCGGGCGGAGGGGTCATGAGCAACACAACGGGTGCCCATGACCCCTCCGTCGCCGTATGACGGCGACACCTCCCCTTGCTTGCGCAAGGGGAGGCAGGCCTACACAATTCGATCCATGCTCGACGCCACGCTGAAGAACGCCCCGACCGCCTGCGATCCGGTCACGCTGGAGATCGTGCGCGGCGCCGTTCGCGCGGCGCAGGCCGAGATGGAGGCGCTGATCGAGCGCACCGCCATCTCCGCCTTCATCCGCGAGAAGAAAGACTTTTACACCGCGCTGTTCGACGCCGACGGCGTCATGGCGGTCGGCTCCAACCTGCCGGTGTTCGGCGACATCTGCGGCCCGGTGTTCCGCGACTTCCCGCCCGCCACCATGCGCGCGGGCGACCTCTACTGGTACAACGACTGCTACGGCTCGCGCGGCGCCATCTCGCATTCCAACGACCAGGTGCTTCTGGCGCCGGTGTTCCACGACGGCCGGCGCTGCGGCTTCGTCATGGGCTGGGCGCATTTCTCCGACATCGGCGGCCTGCGCGCCGGCTCGATCAGCCCCGACACGACCGACATCTTCCAGGAAGGCATCATCGTCCCGCCGACCAAGCTGATAGATGCCGGCGTCACCAACGAAGGGACGCTGAAGATATTCTTCCGCAATTCACGCTTTCCCGAGCAGAACATGGGCGACATGCGGGCGCTGATGGCGAGCGCGGCGCTGGGCGTGAAGCGCATCGAGGAGATCGCCGCGCGCTTCGGCACCGACGTGCTGGCCGACGGATTGCGCCAGCTCGTGGCGCGTACCCGCAATCTCGTACGCACCAAGCTCGCCGAGACCTTCGACTACGGCACGCATCGCTTCACCGATGCCATCGATTCCGACGGCCACGGCAACGGCCCGTTCCATCTGCGCCTGGCGTTGACACGCGAGCACGGACCCGACGGCGAGGACCGCTTCATCTTCGACGCCACCGCGACCGACGACCAGTCGCCCGGGCCGGTGAATCTGCTGTTGAACCCCGACGTGCCGGGAACGGCGTTGTCGATGTTCTACCTGGGCGGCGATCCGGCGCAGGTCTGCAACGCCGGCGGCCCGCAGGCGCTCGACGAGGTGCGGTTGCGAGAAGGCTCGCTGCTGTGGCCGAAATTCCCCGCCCCGCTCGGCATGCGCGGCCTCACGCTGATGCGTTTCCTGGCCGCGGTGAACGGCCTGATCAACGTCGCCGGCGGCAAGGCGCCGGCCGCGCATTCGGCCTACGTCATCTCCTTCCTGCGCGGCACCTTCCGTAACGACAAGGGCGAGCTCGAGCCGTTCCTGATGTCCGACGGCATCGGCGTCGGCTGGGGCGCGCGGCCCTACGCCGACGGCACCGACGCCGTCTACTTCGTGGCGCAGGAGAACTACCCCGTGGAATTCCTCGAGACCGGCTATCCGGTGCGCCTGCGCACCTACGGCATCCTGGTCGATTCCTGCGGCGCCGGCCGCTATCGCGGCGGCTGCGGCATCGTGCGGGAGTACGACATCCTGGCCGAGCAAGCGGTGCTCGCCGTGCGCATCGACAGCGTCAAGAATCCGCCCTGGGGCATCGATGGCGGCATGGCGGGCGGCACCGGCCGCGTGGTGGTCAATCCGGGGACCAACCATGAGCGCGTTCTGGCGCCGTTATCGGACGGCAATGTGCTGAAGCACGGCGACGTGCTGCGCATCGAGACCGGCGGCGGCGGCGGCCACGGCCATCCCTTCGACCGGCCACCCGGGATGGTGGCCGAGGACGTTGCCGGCGGCTTCGTGACGGCCGACACTGCGCGGCGTCTCTATGGCGTCGTGCTCACGGACAGTTCGCTCGATCAGGCCGCTACCGCAAAGCTGCGCGTCCGCCGGCCGGAAACCAAAGCGTTCCACCGTCACGCCTATGTCGACAGCCTTGGCTGACCCATCGCTCGCGGTCGCCGTCGACATCGGCGGCACCTTCACCGACATCGCCCTGTACGACGCCAAGAGCGGCCAGATTTGGCGCGCCAAGACACCGAGCGTGCCGGCCGATCCCAGCCAGGCCTTCTTGGCCGGTGTGCGCCTGGCCTTGGAAGACGCCGGCCGCGCGGCAACGACACTGGGCCGCGTGCTGCACGGCACGACCGTCGCCACCAACATGATCCTCGAGGACAAGGGCGCACGCACCGCCCTGGTGACGACGGCAGGGTTTCGCCACGTGCTGGCGATCGGCCGGCAGGACATCCCGCGCCGCGCCAACTACCTCGCCTGGGTGAAGCCGCCGCGTCCCGTCCCGGCCTCGCGCGTGTTCGAGGTGAGCGAGCGCATCGGCGCCGGCGGCACGGTCGTCGACTCCTTGGACGAGACGAGCGTCCAGGCTGCCGCCGATGCCTGCCGCGCCCAGAAAGCCGAGGCAGTGGCGGTCTGCCTGCTGCATTCCTTCGCCAACCCGGTGCACGAGCGGCGCGTCGCCGAGCTTTTGCGCGCGGCATTGCCCGGCGTCGCGGTCACCGCCTCGGCCGACGTGCTGCCGGTGGTGCGCGAATACGAACGCTCGCTGGCGACGGTACTGAACGCGCTGGTGATGCCGGGCGTGGCGACTTATGTGTCCCGCCTGGAAGACCGGCTGCGCGAGGAAAAGGTCGACGCCCCTCTCCTTTACATGCAGTCGAACGGCGGCGTCGCGGGCGGCACCACCATCCGCCGTGCCCCGGCACTGACGGCGTTGTCGGGCCCGGCGGCCGGCGTGGTCGGCGCGCGCGACGTGGCCGCCGCCTGCGGCATCAAGGACATCATCACCGTCGATATCGGCGGCACCAGCGCCGACATCTGCCTGATCAAGAACGGGCAGATCGCGCTCACCCAGCACGGCCATGTCGGCGCATGGCCCCTGCCGTTGCCCATGGTCGACATGGTGACCATCGGCGCGGGCGGCGGCTCGATCGCCAACGTCGCCGACGGCACGCTGACCGTGGGTCCGCAAAGCGCGGGCGCCGACCCTGGGCCGGCGGCCTACGGCCGCGGCGGCACCGAAGCGACGGTGACCGATGCCCATGTCGTGCTGGGCCACCTGCCGGCGCGATTGCTGGGCGGGCGCATGGCGCTCGATACCGAGGCGGCGGCACGCGCGGTCGACAGCCGGGTGGCGCGGCCGCTCGGCCTCGGCCGTGAGGAAGCGGCGCGCGGCATGCTGGCCATCCTCGACAACAACATGATGGGGGCGCTGCGCATCGTCTCGGTCGAACGCGGCCACGATCCGCGCGACTTCACGCTGGTGCCGTTCGGCGGCGCCGGCCCCCTGCACGGCTGCGCCCTGGCCGAGCTTTTGGGCATCCGCCGCGTGCTGGTGCCGCCGGCGCCTGGCGTGCTCTGCGCCGACGGCCTTCTGGCCGCCGACCTCAAGGCCGATTTCAGCCGGACGCTGCCGAGGACAGGCAAGGTCGACATCGATGCAGCGCGCCAGATCTACGCCGAGCTATCACGACAGGCCGACGACTGGCTCGCCAAGGAGAAGGTGGCGCCAGCCGACCGCACACAGACCCGCGTCGCCCTGATGCGCTACCACGGCCAGGGGGGCGAGGTTTCAGTCGGCTGGGTCGACGACGCCGCGGGCGTCGAGGCGGCTTTCGCCGCCGTGCACGAAAGCCTCTATGGCTTCAAGCTCGATTCGCCGATCGAGCTGGTGACGTTGCGCATCGAAGCGAGGGGCCGCATGCCCGCGCCTCAACGCCCGGTGCTGCGCGCCGGCAGCGGGCCGAAGCCGCAAGGCCGCCACACCGTCCACTTCGCCTCGGGAACGATCGAGGTGCCGGTGTTCGACCGTACCACCTTCGGTGCCGGCGACCGCCTGGACGGCCCGGCCATCGTCACCCAGCTCGACGCCACGACCCTCGTGGCGCCCGGCTGGTCAGGGGAGGTTCAGCCCTCCGGCGCGATCCTTCTGGCCAAGAACACGTAGCTCACTGCGCCGCGCCGGCCAGTCGCGCCAGGCGATGACGATTGGCCGGCTTCGGCAAGCCGAGATTCCCGCGCAGGGTCGTGGCTTCGTACTCGGTCCTGAACAGTCCCCGCCGCTGCAGCTCGGGAATGACGAGATCGACGAAGTCCTTGAGCGAACCCGGCAGCCAGGCTGGCATGACGTTGAAGCCGTCGGCGGCGCCGTCCTTGAACCAGTGCTCCATCTCGTCGGTGACTTGGGTAGGCGTACCGACGGAGAGCGCGTGGCCGCGCGGGCCGGCATTGGCCAGGCACAGCTCCCAGAAGGTGAGCTTGTCGCGCCGCGCCTGCTCGAGCAGCAGCCGTTGCCGGCTGAGCGGGCCGTTGGTGTCGGCCATCTCCGGCACCGGCCCATCGAGCGGGACCTTGTCGAGACCGTGCACGCCGATCGTATGTTCCAGGATCGAGATGCCGACCGGCTTCTGGATCAGCGATTGCAGGTCGTCGTACTTCTCCTGCGCCTCGGATGCCGTCGGCGCCACGACGGGATAGAAGCCCGGCATCACCTTGACCTGGTCCTGCGAACGGCCGAAGCGCGTGATGCGCTGGCGTACGTCGTCGTAGAACTCCTTGGCCTGCTCGAAGGTCGTGGCTGCGGTGAAGACCAGCTCGGCCAGGCGTGCGGCGACGTCGCGTCCGGTACCCGAGGCGCCGGCCTGGACCAGCACCGGCCGACCCTGCGGCGAGCAGGCGACGTTGAGGGGCCCCCGCACCTGGAAATACTTACCCTTGTGGTTCAGCACATGCATCTTGGCGGGGTCGAAGAAGTGGCCGGACTCCTTGTCGCGGATGAAGGCATCCTCGTCCCAGCTGTCCCACAGGCCGTTGACCACGTCGGCGAACTCGATCGCCCGCTCGTAGCGGTCGGCGTGGCCGAGATGCTCCTCGCGGCTGTAGTTCAACGCATCCTGCTCGTTGTTCGACGTGACGAGGTTCCAGCCCGAGCGGCCGCCGCTGATCTGGTCGAGCGAGGCGAACTGGCGGGCAAGCGTGTAGGGCTCGTTGAAGGTCGTGGTCGAGGTCGCCACCAGGCCGAGGTTCTCGGTCACCGCCGCCAGGGCCGAGAGCACCGTCATGGGCTCGAACTTCACAACCTTGCCCATGCGGCCGCGCGAATCGGCGCTGCCCATCAGGTTCACGGCGGCCGTGTCGGCCAGGAACAGGAGATCGAACTTGCCGCGCTCGGCGAGCTGGGCGGTTTCGACCATCTCGGCGAAGCGGGCGCCCGAGTGCATGTGGGCCAGGGGATGGCGCCAGGCCGCGACGTGTTGGCCCGTCTCGTGCACGAACGCTCCGAGACGCATCATGCGTTTTGATGGCGATGGAGACACGTGTCGCTCTCCGGTTTGGCCTGCGGACGGTGCGAAAATCGACGCAACTCCTATACCATTCCGGCATGGGAGGTCGCGATGCCGCCATGCGTCCGATCAGCTAAGGTAGCCGTCAATTGGGTAAGGAGCACGAACTGATGGACACGTCAGTCGAGGTCGCAAGCCAGCAGACCCTGCCGGTCATCTCGTTCGCCGGTCGGAACGAGGAAACGCTGGCGCGGCAGCTCGACCAGGCCTTTTCCGACATCGGCTTCTGCTATTTCAGGGACATCGGCGTCGATCCTGTCGTGGTCGAGGGCGTGTTCGCCGCGTCCAGGCGCTTCCATGCCCAGCCGCGCGCCGCCAAGGACGCGATCGCCATGAACCGCTTCCATCGCGGCTACATGGCGCCCAAGACATCCGTCATCCAGACCTCGACCGTGGCCAAGGTAACCAAGCCGAACGATTCGGAATCGTTCATGCTGATGCACGAGGTGGCGCCGGACGATCCGCGCTATGGCCGCCCGCTCGACGGGCCCAACCTGTGGCCCGACCTGCCGGGCTTTCGCGAGCCGGTTGTCGCCTACGAACGGGCGATGCACGATTTCTGCCTGCGGCTGCTGCGGCCGCTGGCGATCGCCTTGGGACTGCCGCGCGACTGGTTCCTGCCCTTCTTCGAGCAGCCGACGACCTTCCTGCGGTTGCTGCACTATCCGCCGCAGGCCAAGGACGCGCCGGACGATGCCTTCGGCTCCGCACCGCACACCGACTACGGCTTCATCACCATCCTCAGCCAGGACACCAGCGGCGGCCTCGAAGTGCGCCGCCGTAACGGCACCTGGCTCGCCGCGCCGCCGATCCCCGGCACCTGGGTGGTCAACGTCGCCGACATGCTGTCGCGCTGGACCAACGGCCGCTGGCAGTCGACGCCGCATCGCGTGAAGAACCTGTCGGGCGGCGACCGCTACTCCTGCCCCTACTTCTTCGACATGTCGATGGACAGCCTCGTCGAGGTGCTGCCGACCTGCCAGGGCCCGGGCCGTCCGGCAAAATGGCCGGCCGTACGCTACGGCGACTATCTGCTGGAGCGGCTGGACAAGAACTACGCCTATCGCCAGCCGGTATCGGCATGAGCGAGAGCCTGCTCGACGTCTCCAAGCTTGCTTTCGCCTACGACGGCGCGGCGGCCGTGCGCGACGTGTCGCTGAGCGTCCAGCCGGGCGAGATCGTGGCGCTGCTGGGTGCCAACGGCGCGGGTAAATCGACGACGGTGCGCATGATCGCGGGCGTGCTGACGCCGCAGAAGGGCGACATCCGCTTCGCGGGCGAGATGCTGGCCGGCTCGCCGAGCCACGTCGTCGTGCGCCGCGGCATCACGCTGGTGCCGGAGGGCCGGCTGGTCTTCCCGCAGATGACGGTGATGGAGAACCTGCAGCTCGGGGCGCACATCAAGCAGCGCGGCGAGGTCGCGGCCCTGGTCGACAAGGCCTTCGCCCTGTTCCCGCGTCTGGCCGAGCGGCGCGGCCAGCTCGCGGGCTCGATGAGCGGCGGCGAACAGCAGATGCTGGCGATCGCCCGCGGCCTGATGGCCGAGCCGCGATTGATCATCCTCGACGAGCCGTCGCTGGGGCTGATGCCCATCGTCACCCGGGAAGTGTTCAAGTTGATCGAGGCGGTGAACAAGAGCGGCATCGGCGTGCTGCTGGTCGAGCAGAACCTGCACCAGTCGCTGCGCATCGCCCACCGCGGCTATGTGCTGGAAAAGGGCGCGGTCGTCCTGTCCGGCACTGGTCAGGAGCTTCTGGCCGACGCCTATGTGCAGAAGGCGTTTTTGGGTCGGTAGGACGCTGGGGGCGCGCGACTCCAGTCGCGCGTCTTCTCATGCTTTCCGATAGGGGTAGGGAGCGGCTGTTGCCGCCCCCTCCCTCCGAACCGGACGTGCGGATCTCCCGCATCCGGCTCTCCAGTTGGT
>WHTW01000101.1:700-28304 GCA_009377525.1 Rhodospirillales bacterium | reverse complement strand
GGTTCTCAAGTCGCAAACTGCGGGAACTGCGCAAACCTCGCATGGAATGCAGTCGATGCTCGCACCTTCCGTCCCAAGGGTCAGTCCAGCGGGAGGGCAGCAGAAAATGCCGAAAATGCAGAAAATCCAAAAGCGGTGTGCATTCAAGGGCTTGGCGGGCGTCGGCCGGCTGGCCGGAAATTGGCCGAAAATGCAGAAAATCACCAGCCAGGCGACTGCAGTGCAGGCACCCCTTCGGCAAGGCGAGAGGCGGCTGCGCGCCGGCGCACGCGGCACCCAGCTGTCAAAACCACTGTGACGAGCTACCGGACCGTTGGCTGGCGTCCCTGCAGGGTGAGCTTGCCGTCGGCTTCGCGGCGCATGACGACGATCTCGCCGTCGCCGGCCGGCACTTCGGCCACCGTCGTGATCACGAGCTGGTGCGTCATCAGGATCGTCGGTTGCACAAGCTCCAGGCGGGCGATCCAGGCGCGCAGGTCGGCGAGCTGTTTCGCCCTGCGCTCCGGATCGCGGCCGAAGTAATTGAGCAGCGGTCGCTGAGTGACATCGCCCAGCCTCATGAGCATCGCGGTATCGAGGCAACGGCACCATTGGCTTGAATAAATACGTGCCGCCGCAATGCCGTTGGCGCGGAAAAGATCGCCCATCCTCATCGCCTGGGTGCGGCCTCCAGCCGAAAGGTTGCGCTGCGTCGTGCAGTCGTCGAGCCTGAAACCTGGTGGGTCCAGCGTGCCTGGGGCGGCGGCATGGCGGATCAACGCGAAATGACCAGCGGTGCGCAGGGCCGACCCGACGTCGGCCGCTGCCGCGCTCGCGACGAACGGCACCCCGAGCAGCGCGCCGAGGCTGCGGCGCGAAATCGGGGTGCCCGTTGTCATGACTTGGCGGTCACCGCTTGACCGTCCGGCCCAGCGCCGTCTCATAGACGCGCAGGATCGACGAGCTGTCGCTCGATCCGAGCTTCATGCCGCGCGCCAGGCGCTGCAGGTTGTGGGTCGACGAGCCCTGCGGCAGCGGCACGCCAAGCTCATCGCCCAGCTCGAGCGCGAGATGGAGGTCCTTGTAGGCAAGGTCGAGGGCGAAGCTCGCCTTGAACTCCCCGCTCAGCGCCCGCTCCGACAGGCTCTTGAACGAGTTGGAATTGCCGCTGGAGTTGGACACGACCTGGATCAGCTTCTTGGGGTCGAGGCCGGCGCTCACGCCCAGCATCAGACCTTCGGCCGCAGCGGCGGCGTTGCAGAAGGCGAGCATATTGTTGACCAGCTTGGCCACCGTGCCGGTGCCGAGCTCGCCCATATGGATGACATTGGCGCTGAACGACTGCAGCACCGGCAGGGCATCGTCGAATACCTTCTTGTCGCCGCCCACCATGATGGCGATGGTCGCGGCCTCGGCGCCCACCGTGCCGCCGCTGACCGGCGCGTCGAGCATGGCGATGCCCTTGGCCGCCATCGCCGCGCCGATCTTCTTCACCATCGACGGCGCGTTGGTGCTGAGGTCGATGTAGGTCTGGCCCTTGGTGATGTTGGCCAGGATGCCGCCGTCGCCCAGGGTCACGGCCTCGACATCCTTGGGCATGGGCAACGAGGTCATGACCACGTCGGCGCCCTTGGTGACCTCGGCAATCGACTTGGCAGCGGTGGCGCCGAGATCGGTGCAGGTCTTCACCGCGGCGGCGTCCAGGTCGAACACCGTCACCTGGTGATTGCTGCGCTTGACGATGTTGCGGCACATGGGGCCGCCCATGTTGCCGACGCCGATGAATCCGACCTTCACTGTTTCCTCCTGCACGGATGCGACGGCGGACTATACGCCAGAATGCAAACGGGAGTGTTTCGCCTCGCAACGCGGCGGGGCAATATGGCCCGCAAGACTGGGAGGACTGGCCGGCCAATGGCGCGCAACAAGCTGCATCCGATTCCTCATCCGCCACGGACACCGGTTCTGGGCAACATGCTCACGGTCGACGGTGATGCGCCGATCCAGGACCTGATGCGGATCGCGCGCGAGCAGGGGCCGATCTTCTGGCTCGACATGATGGGCACGCCGCTGGTCGTGGTGTCGGGCGCCGACCTGGTGGCCGAGCTTTGCGACGAGAAGCGCTTCGACAAGGCGGTGCGCGGCTCGCTGCGCCGCGTGCGCATGCTGGGCGGCGACGCGCTGTTCACCGCCGAGACCCAGGAGCCCAACTGGCAGAAGGCGCACAACATCCTGCTGCCGACCTTCGCCCATCGCATGATGCAGACCTATCACGAGGGAATGCTCGACATCGCCGACCAGCTCGTGACCAAGTGGGAGCGGCTGAACGCCGACGAGGAGATCGACGTGGTGCGCGACATGACCGCGCTCACCCTCGACACGATCGGCCTGTGCGGCTTCAACTACCGCTTCAACTCGTTCTACCGCAGCGACAACCATCCCTACGTCGAATCGCTGGTCCGCGCGCTCGAAGCCGTGATGAAGATGCGCGGCCTGCCGCTGGAAGACATCACCCAGCGCAAGAGCCGCAAGAAGCTCCAGCAGGATGTCGGCTTCATGAACGGCATCGCCGACCGCATCATCCGCGAGCGCCGCGAGGTGCCGGCTGGATTGGGAGAAGGGGGCGACCAGACCAAGCCGGACCTCTTGGGTTACATGCTGAGCGGCGTCGACCGCCAGAGCGGCGAGCGGCTGGACGACGTCAACATCCGCTACCAGATGAACACCTTCCTGATCGCGGGCCACGAGACCACGAGCGGGATGCTGTCCTTTGCGATCTACTTCCTGCTCAACAATCCGCACGTGCTGCAGAAGGCCTACGAGGAAGTTGATCGTGTGCTGGGCCGCGACATCAACGCCAGGCCGACGGCCCAGCAGGTCAACCAGCTCGTCTATATCGGCCAGATCTTGAAGGAGTCGCTGCGGCTCTGGCCGACCGCGCCGGCCTTCGGCCTCTACCCCTATCAGAACGAGACGATCGGCGGGAAATACAAGCTGCGCAAGCGCACCTTCGTCACCGTGCTGACGGCGATGCTGCATCGCGACCAGTCGGTGTGGGGGCCGCGCGCGGAAGTGTTCGATCCCGAGAACTTCGCGCCCGAGCGGGAGGCCAAGATGCCGCCGCACGCCTTCAAGCCGTTCGGCAACGGCCAGCGCGCCTGCATCGGCCGGCAGTTCGCCATGACCGAGGCGACCCTGGTGGTGGGCCTGATCCTGCAGCGCTTCCGCCTGATCGACCACACGCGCTATCAGCTCAAGATCAAGGAATCGCTCACCATCAAGCCGGAAGGCCTGACGATGCGCGTGAAGCTGCGGCCCGACGTCGTGCGCGGATCGGGTGTCAGCGTTGTCGCGCGGCCGGCGCCCAAGAAGGCGGCGCCCAGGAAGGCCGCCAAGAGCCATGGCACCAGGCTCACCGTGCTGTTCGGCTCCAACATGGGCACCGCCGAGGAACTGGCGCGCTCGATCGCCGACTCGGGCGAAGCGCAAGGCTTCGAAACCACGTTGGCCGGCCTCGACGATCACGCGGGCAAGCTGCCGACCGACGGTGCGGTGGCCATCGTCTGCGCTTCGTACAACGGTGGGCCGCCGGACAATGCGGGCGCCTTCATCAAGAGCCTCCGTGATGCCGCGCCGGGTTCGTTGTCGGGCGTGCGCTACACCGTGTTCGGCTGCGGCAACCGTGACTGGGCGTCGACCTACCAGGCGATCCCGCGCCAGATCGACGAGCTTTTGGCCACCAAGGGGGCCGAGCGGATCTATGCCCGCGGCGAGGGCGACGCCAAGGAAGATCTCGACGGCCACTTCCAGGCCTGGAACGAGCCCTTGCTGCCGGCGCTGGCCGACAAGCTCGGCGTGACGCTCGAAGCCGATGCCGGTGCAGCGCTAGAGCCGCTCTACCAGGTGCAGGCGGTCGACAAGCCGCCGGTCAATCCCATCATCGGCGGCACCGGCGCATTGCCCATGCGCGTGCTGGCCAACCGCGAATTGCAGAAGCCCGATGCCTCGGGCCGCAGCACGCGGCATATCGAGGTGCTGCTGCCCGACGGCGTGAGCTACCGCGTCGGCGATCATCTCAGCATCGTGCCGCAGAACGCCGCCGCCCTGGTCGAGCGCGCGCTGCGCCGCTTCGCCTTCGCCCCCGGCGCGCACGTCATGCTGGCGGCGGCCGAAGGCCGGCGCGCCAACCTGCCGGTCGGCGAGGCGATCGCCGTCCATCGCCTGCTGTCGGACTTCGTCGAGCTGCAGCATCCGGCGACGCGCAAGCAGATCCAGACCATGGCGCAGCACACGCGCTGCCCCTTCACGCGGCCCAAGCTCGAGGCGCTGCTCGACGAGGAACGTTTCCGCGCCGAGATTTTAGCCAAGCGCAAGTCCGTGCTCGACCTCCTGGAGGAGCACCCCGCCTGCGAGCTGCCGTTCGCGGCGTTCCTGGAAATGCTGTCGCTGATGACGCCGCGCTATTACTCGATCTCCTCTTCGCCCATGGCCGACGGCAATCGCTGCTCGATCACCGTGGCAGTGGTCGAGGGGCCGGCGCGCTCAGGGGCCGGCGTCTATCACGGCGTCTGCTCCTATCATCTGGTGCGCCAAGCCGGCGGCGCCACGGTCCAGGCCTTCATCAAGGAGACCAAGGTCGGCTTCCGCCTGCCCGTCGATCCGGCGGCGCCGATCGTCATGATCGGGCCGGGCACGGGGCTCGCGCCGTTTCGCGGCTTCCTGCGCGAGCGGGCCGCGCTCAGGGCGCAGGGACGCACGCTGGGGCCGGCGATGCTGTTCTTCGGCTGCCGCCATCCCGAGCACGACTTCATCTATGCCGACGAGCTCAAGGAACAGGCCGCGGCCGGCATCGTTGACCTGCATGTCGCCTTCTCGCGCCACGACGGAAAGAAAACCTACGTGCAGGATCTCCTGAAGGCCGAGGCCGACCGCGTGCGCGCGCTGATCGACCAGGGCGCCATCGTCTATGTCTGCGGTGATGGCGGGCGCATGGAGCCTGACGTCAAGCGCACGCTGGTCGCGATGTATGACGAGGCCTTCGTCGCCAGGCTTGCGGCCGACAACCGCTACGTGCTGGATGTGTGGGCGAGCAGCTGAACCGCAACCAGGAACGCGCCCGCGATCTGCGCCGCATCAAGCTTGCGGCGATCGCGCTGCTGTTCTTCACGGCGGCGCTGTTCATCGTGGCGCGGCATTTCGAACCGAGGCACTGGGTCTGGGGCTACGTCGCGGCCTTCGCCGCGGCGGCGACGGTGGGCGGGCTGGCCGACTGGTACGCCGTCGTCGCCCTGTTCCGCCGCCCGCTCGGCCTGCCGATCCCGCACACCGCCATCATCCCGCGCAACCACCTGCGCATTGCCGACACGCTGGGCGAGTTCATCGAGACCAATTTTTTGGCGCCCGAGCCGGTCGAGGCGCGTTTGCGCGAGGTCGATTTCGCCGCCCTCGTCGCCGACTGGCTGTCCGATCGCGAGCGAAGCGCTGCCCTGGCGGGCTTCGTGTTGCGCCTGCTGCCGCAATCGCTTGGCGCCATCGAGCAGTCGGGGCTGAAGGATTTTATCGGCAAGCGGATCATGACCGAGCTGGAGCGGGTCGAGCTGGCGCCGCTGGCCGCGGGCTTGCTCAGCGCCGTCACCGAGAAGGGCCGCCACCAGCGCCTGCTCGACGAGCTTTTGGCCGCGCTCGAGAAGGTGCTGACCAACGAGGAAACGCTGGCGGCGTTGCGCGAAAAGATCCGTAAGGAGCTGCCGGCGCTGTTCAACCTCTACCGCGCCGATGCCTACCTGTTGCGCAAGATCGTCGCTTCGACCAGTGCCTTCATCCAGGATGCGCGCGTCGATCCCAACCATCCGTTGCGTCAGGAATTCGACGGTTTCGTGACAGGCTTCATCGAGCGCCTGCGCAGCTCCGAGGCTTTTGCGCGGCGCGCCGAGAGCCTGAAGCGCGACCTGCTGGCGCGGCCGGAAGTCGCGGCGGTCGCCGAGGGTGCGTGGGAGAGCCTGAGAAGCTTCCTCGAGCAGGATTCACGCGCCGCCGACAGCCAGGTGCGCCGTCAGCTCGAAGCCATGCTGGTCGAGATCGGCGGCCAGCTCGCGCGCGATCCGGCGATCCGTGCCGAGATCAACCGCGGCATGGTGCGTGTCCTTGCCAACTTCGTCGAAAGCCAGAAGAGCGGCGTCGGTCGCTTCATCGCCGATCAGGTCAAGTCATGGGACATCGACATGCTGATCGGGCGCATCGAGCTCACGGTCGGCCGCGACCTGCAATACATCCGCTTCAATGGTGCCATGATCGGCGGGCTGGCGGGTTTGGCCTTGCATGCGTTGGAGCAGGGGTTGAAGCTCATTCCCTGATTCAAGGAGGTTCGCATGGCCCAAGCACCCCAGAACTTCACCGACATGTTCAAGAACCTGGGCGAGCAACTCAAGCTGCCGCAGGTCGACGTCGCCAAGATCATGGAGCACCACCAGAAGAACCTCGATGCCATGACGCGGTCATGGCAAGCGATGGCGAGTGGCGCCAGCGAGATCGCCCAGAAGCAGCGCGCCATCTTCGAGGGGGCGGTCAAGGACGTCACCGAGATGGCGAAGGAATACAAGCCTGGCGGCAGCCCGCAGGAGATCATGGCCAAGCAGACCGAGTTCGCGAAGAGGGCGATGGAAGCGGCCATCGCCAACACCCGCGACATCGCCGAGCTGGTTCAGAAGTCGAGCGGCGACGCCTTCAAGATCGTCCAGGACCGCATGAAGGAGTCCTACGAGGAGATCAAGGCGAGCGTGGAGAAGAAGTCTTAGATCTTTTCTTCCGGACCGCGCGCGTCTCGCGCGCCTCATGAGCGCGCGGGATGCGCGCGCCGCCAGTCGGGATAGACCAGGCTCTTCCAGCCAGAGCGGTCGAACTTCTGCCACTGGCCGTCAGGTTGCGCCAGCCGGTCGGCGACCGCGTAGACGGCGGCAGGATGATGACCGAGCCCACAATGGCTGCCGTAGACCTCGATGTTCTCGACCAGCGGGCCTTCCTCGTTGACGCAGGTCTGCCAGGCGCAGATGCCGTCGGAGCGGCTGAAGATCGACGTGGTCGGCACCGGCGGCGGATCCGACAATGGTCCCGCGATGTGGCGGTCGCGATCGTCGACCCGTTGGCCCGAGGCGAACTCGTAGACCTTCCAGGCGTTGGTCGCCTTGGGGTTGCCGGTGAAGGGGCTGCCCAGGCTGATCACCGATCGCACCTTGTCGGGCGCGCGCTTGGCGAGCTGGCGGGCATAGATGCCGCCCAGGCTCCAGCCGACCAGGCTGAGCTTGCGCTTGCCGTAACGCTCGAAGAGCTCGTCGATGCGGTCGAGCATGTCGGGTTCGACTCCCGGTCGCAGGCCAAGATTGCGGCCCTGCTTCCAGCCATGCGCCGCATAGCCCTGCTGCTTCAGGAACCCGCGCAACGGCTGGGTGGACAAATCGCTGGCCAGCAGGCCGGGGAACACCAGCACCGGATGCCCGTCGCCGCGCGGCGCAGCGGCCAGCCACGGCCGCAAGAGCATGAACGCGCCCAGCTCCTGAACGGCGCGGCCTTCCAGCAGCAGCAGCGTTCGGGAGGGAGGACGCAACGCCTGGGCAACCGTCATCGGGGCTCCTTCATCGTTCGTGCAAGAGTCTCACATATCGGAATGCGGCAAAAGGGTTTCAACTGGGGACGACCGCCTCCTTGAGCTCGTTTGCCGCATCCACCAGATAGTCACCGAGCCTGCCCACGTCGGGCACCGCGCGCCGGTCGGCGGTCAGGCCGAAATTCAGCGCATCCATGTAGCTCTGCACGGTGATGTTGAGCGCCGCCCCGTGCGCGGGGATCGACACCGGATGCAATGCCGTCACCTTGGCGCCCGCACAGTAGAGCGGCATCGGCGGGCCGGGCACGTTGGAGATGGTGACGTTCATCGGCATCGGCAGCTTGTCGGCCAGCCCGCTGCGGCCGTAGACCAGCATGATGAGCTGCAGCAGGATCGGCGCGCCGACGAAGGCGAAATCCTGCGGGACGGCATCGCGGAAGGTGCCGGCGATCTGCTTGGCCTCCGACGAGGACTTCAGGATCGCCTTCAGCCGCTCCACCGGGTCGGCGATGTCGGTGGCGATCGAGCACAGCATGCCCGAGACCTGGTTGTTCTGGCGCGTGTCGCCCGGCTCGCGCAGGCTGATCGGCACGCCGGCGATCAGCGGCTTGTCGGGCAGCAGGCCCTTCTCCTGCAGGTAGCGGCGCAGCGCGCCGGCGCAGATCGCCATCACCACGTCGTTGAGCTTGGTGCCGCTTGCCTTGGCGATCGCCTTGGCGTCGGAGAGCGACACCGTGCGCGCGGCATAGCTGCGCTCGCGCGTGATGGTGGCGTTGAACGGCGTTTTCGGGGCGTTGAGCGTCGGCAGCTGGTTGACCAGGCTCTGCAGCGTCGACAATGCCTTGGGCCCGGCCTCGCCGGGCTTGGCGAGGAAGGCGTTGGTCATGGCGGTGCCGATCTCCGACGCGGTCTGCCACATGCGCAGCTGCTGGCGCATCATGTTGCCCATGATGTCGGAGATGCCCTTCACCGGATCGACGGCGGTGGGCGAGCTCGGTGCAGCGTTTGCCGGAGCCGCTTTCGGTAGCACAGGCGGCACGTCACGCGGCGTCGGTGTGACGTCATAGAGCGCCTTGTTGATCGCCATGCCGGCGCCGCCGTCGATCGCGGCATGGTGGACCTTGGAATAGAGAACGCCCTGGCCGTTCTCCAGGTCGGTGATGACGTAGAACTGCCAGAGCGGCCGGCTGCGATCGAGCGTGTTGGCGTGCAGGCGGCCGATCACTTCCTCGAGCTGCACCTCGGTGCCGGGCGCGGGCAGTGCCGTCTCGCGCAGGTGATAGTCGAGGTCGACCTCGTCGGCGTCGACCCAGCCCGGATGGTCGAGGTCGTAGAGCGAGGGCGCGAGCCGCTTGGAGAAGATCGGGATGGTGTGCAGGCGGCTTTCGAAGAAGCGGCGGAAGTGCCGGTAGAAGCTGCCCTCAAAACCCGGCGGCAGCTCGAAATACGTCAGCCCCGCCACGTGCATGGGCGTCTCGGGCGTCTCCAGATAGAGGAATGACGCGTCGATGCCCGACAGCTGCACCTGTTCCATGGCGTCCTCCCATTCGTTGATCCAATTAGTCCCCTGGATTGTCAGTCTAATCAATTGAAATATATGGATTTTTAACTTTTCTTATCGCAGCGCAACAATTTATGTTGCAACGCACAATCTTCATCCCATATACGGCCGGTCACCGAGCAACAGTTTTCCAAGCACAACCCAACCAAGGACCCGTCCCATGACCACCAGCACCCCGCTCGACAACGTGATCGAGCATGCCACCGAGACCACCAAGGCCGCCAACGAGCGTGTCCGCGAGTTCGCCCAGATCGGCGTGCGCAAGGCCGCCGAGGGTTTTGAGCAGATCAGCAAGGCCGCGCAGACCGCTTCGGCCGAGCTGAACAGCCAGTTCGTCCAGGCGCGCGACGGCGCCACCGAGGCCAGCCTGAAGCTGCTCGAGGTTGCCAAGGAAGACGCCGACGCCGGCTTCGCCGCGTGGCGCGACTTCCTGTCGGCCAAGTCGCCGATCGAGGCCTTCGACGTCAGCGCCAAGTACTGGCGCGGCCGCCTGGAGACCCGCATCGCGCAGGCCCAGGACCTCGGCGCTTTCGCCCGCAAGGCCGCCGACGACGCCGTCCGCCCCGTGCAGGAGCGCATCGAGAAGTTCACCAAGGCTGCCGCCTAAGGCGTCACCTTCGTCTTCGATCAAGGCCCGTCCGCAAGGACGGGCCTTTTTCATGCACCGATGTCGTCGAGCACGAAGCGCACGCGCTCCTCGACGGACACCAGCGGCAGGCTCACCAGCTCGTAGCCGCAATTCGAATAGGCAGTGACGAGCGCCTCGTAGGTGCGCACCGCTTCCTCGGGCGTCTGCTTGCGCTCGGTGTCCTGGGCGTAGATCGCCGGCCAGGGCGGGGCGACGAAGACGCGGTGATCGTAGCGGAACCGCTCGGCCGCCCGCGCGATGTGAGCCAGCATCGGCTGGCCGACAAGCGTCAGGTAGCCGACGAGGTCGGTCACGCCGCGGTCGAAGAACACCGGGCCGGCCGTCGTCTCGGCCATGCGGTAGGACCGCATTTCCCAGCTCAGCATCAACTCGGCAAAGGCCAGTGGGTCGCGCCATGGCAAGGCCGGTCCGTCGATCGCAAGCTGGTCCTGGATGATGGCGCGTCCGGCCTCGACGGTGTGCGCATGGCCGGCACGGGCCAGAGCCTCGATCAGGCTGGTCTTGCCCGACCCTGGGCCGCCGGTGATGACGTGAAAGCGTTCGCGCTCGGACATGACTATAGTGGACTCAACAAGTTCGGGGGGAACGCATGGACCGATTCTGGTTGAAGAGCTATCCGCCAGGAGTGCCGTCGGATATCGATCCGTCGGTCTATCCCAGCGTCGTGGCGCTGCTCGAGGAGAGCTTCGCCAAGTATCGCGACCAGCGTGCCTATGTCTGCATGGACAAGGCCATCACCTTTGGCGACATCGACGCACTGTCCAAGGCGCTGGCTGCCTGGCTGCAGGGCAGGGGCCTCGCGAAGGGCACGCGCGTCGCGATCATGATGCCCAACGTGCTGCAGTATCCGGTGGCGCTGGCCGCCGTACTGCGCGCCGGCCTGATCGCCGTCAACGTCAATCCGCTCTACACTGCGCGCGAGCTCGCCCATCAGCTCAAGGACTCCGGAGCGGAGGCGGTGATCGTGCTGGAGAACTTCGCCTCGACTCTCGAGCAGGCGATCGCGGGCACCGCGGTGAAGCACGTTGTCGTCGCCGCGATGGGCGATCTTCTGGGTTTCCCCAAGGGCCTGATCGTGAACTTCGTCGTGCGCACCATGCGCAAGATGGTGTCGGCCTTCTCGCTGCCCGGCCACACCAAGTTCAATGATGCCGTATCGGCGGGCCGCTCCACGACCTTCGCGCGCCCCGACATCGGGCCGGGCGACGTCGCGGTGCTGCAATACACCGGCGGCACGACAGGAGTGGCCAAGGGCGCGACGCTGCTGCATCACACGATCGTCGCCAACCTGCTCGCCTCCGAGGCGTGGATGCAGCCGGGGCTCAAGCGCAAGAACCTCACCGGCCAGTTCACCATCGTCTGCGCCCTGCCGCTCTATCATGTCTTCGCCTTCATCGCCTGCGGGCTTCTGGGCATGCGCACCGGCGCGCTCAACATCCTGATCCCCAACCCGCGCGACATGAAGGGCACGATCGCGGAGCTCGCCAAGTACAAGATCAACATCTTCCCGGGCGTGAACACGCTGTTCAACGGCCTGGCCAACCAGCCCGACTTCGCCAAGCTCGACTTCTCGCAGCTCGCCATCTCCAACGGCGGCGGCATGGCGGTGCAGGAGGCGGTGGCGAAGAAATGGCTCGCCATCACCGGCTGCCCGATCGTCGAGGGCTATGGGCTGAGCGAGACCTCGGCCGGCGTCACCTGCAATCCGACCGACTCCGAGGAATACACCGGCACGATCGGCCTGCCGTTGCCCAACGTCGAGATCAAGATCCTCGACGACCAGGGCAGGGAGGTGCCCCTGGGCGAGGCCGGCGAGATCGCCATCAAGGGCCCGCAGGTCATGCAGGGCTACTGGCAGCACCCTGACGAGACGGCACTGGTCATGACGCCCGACGGCTTCTTCAAGTCGGGCGACATCGGCGAGATGGACGCGCGGGGCTACATCAAGATCGTGGATCGCAAGAAGGACATGATCGTGGTCTCGGGCTTCAAGGTCTTCCCCAACGAGATCGAAGGCGTGGTGGCAAGCCATCCCGGCGTCCTCGAGTGCGCCGCCATCGGCGTGCCTGATGCGGGCTCCGGTGAGGCCGTCATGCTGTTCGTGGTGAGAAAGGATCCCGCGCTCACCAAAGAGGCGCTGGCGGCGTGGTGCGCCCAGCAATTCACCGGTTACAAGCGGCCGAAATTCATCGAGTTCCGTGACGAGCTGCCCAAGACCAATGTCGGCAAGATCCTGCGGCGCGAACTGCGACAGCATGCCGAAGAAAGCGGCCTGATTTAGGCAGGGTACCTGCAACCTCAGGTGTCTTGTCACGTTCCACGGGGGCGTTTTCCCGAGGAGGGTGCGATGACGCCAACCAAGCTCTTGGCCGTGGCCGCGATTGGCCTGTCGGCGGCCGCCTGCAGCTACTCCAACACAACCACCGCGACCGCGCCGCCACCGGCCACAGTGGCCGTGCCGGCCGGTACGGTGATTGTGCCCAACAGCTCGCAACAGGCCTGCATTGACTACGGCTTCACGCCGGGAACGGCGTCGTACGATCGCTGCGTGCGGCTGGGAGCAGATGCCCGTGCCCGCGGCCGCGCCTCCATAACCTACAGCCAGGCGAACCTGACCGCCGATGCCCAGATGGCCTGCTCGTCCTACGGTCTGTCGCGGGGCTCCATGAGCTACGACCGCTGTGTCAGCCGCGAGATCGACGCCCGCCGCTATCGCCAAGAGGCGACGACGGTGACCACCTATTCGACGGCGCCAGCCCCGGTGGCTGCGACCACGACCTACTACTCGCCGAGCCCGGGCACGACCGTCTACACGACCACTGCGCCGGCCTCGACGACCACGGTGGTGCCGGCTGCGACGACCCCGCCGGCCGGCGTTCAGGCCTTCCGTGACGAATATGGTTTCCGCTATGATGGCCAGGGGAACCGGATCGACGCTCGCGGCAACATCATCAGCCCGCAGTCGACCCAGCCCTGAACAGGGGGCGCGATGGCTGCGAGATGGTTGATGGCTGCAACGCTGGGGATGGCGCTTGCAGGATGTAATCCACTGCCGCGGCCAGACTACGTCGACGTGCAACAGCCGGCTTCGTTCCGTACGGAGCCGGGCGGAGTCAGGGTCGACAACGCCGACTACAAGCTCGACAACCAGGGCTATCGCATCAACCGGGATGGCGAGCGTCTCGGCATGGTCGACGTGCCGGCCAAGGCCGAAGGCGAGAGCTCCAATGCTGTCGCCGGCTACTACATCAGCACCACCGGCGCGGTGGCCCCGGGCCGCGTCGCGTCGACCAGCGACGTCACGGCGATGCCGACCCCGGGCAACCTGCCAACTCACAGCCAGATGCCGCAGCAGGCGCCGATCACCCCGTCGCCTGGCAATCTGCCGCCGCCGCCAGGCTATCGCTGATCTTCTGGAGGCGCGCCACTCATACTCATACTCTTCCGGACCGCGCGCATCCTGCGCGCTCATGAGCGAGCCAGAGGCTCGCGGTCCGGAAGACCATGTCGCGCCACTGGAATGGCGCGCGCCCAGCGCTACTTGAGCCTCACATTGGCCCGGAGCCCGCTTGACCCGCCAACGCCTCGCCGCCACAAGTCGCATCGCATGGTGAAGCCCAATTCCGTCGTTCGTTTTGCGCCGAGCTCGACCGGGCTTCTGCACGTGGGCAACGTGCGCGCGGCGCTGTTCAATTGGCTGTTCGCCAAACGGCACGGCGGCACTTTCATCCTGCGCTTCGACGACACCGACCGGCAGCGCAGCAGGCCCGAGTACGAGGCTGCGATCGAGCGCGACCTTGCCTGGCTGGGACTCGATTGGGCGCGCAAGGAGCGGCAGGCGGACCGGCTGCAGCACTATGACGCCGCTCGCGACCGGCTGATCGCGACCGGCCGCCTCTATCCCTGCTACGAGACGCCCGAGGAGCTCGAGTTCAAGCGCAAGCGTCTGCTCTCACAGGGCCGGCCGCCGGTCTACGACCGCACGGCGCTCAAGCTCGGCGATGCCGACCGCGCGCGGCTCGAAGGCGAAGGCCGCCGGCCGCACTGGCGCTTCAAGCTCGCCACCGAGGAAGTGCGCTGGGACGACCTGGTGCGCGGGCCGCAGCACATCGACGAGGCGAGCCAGAGCGATCCTGTGCTGGTGCGCGCCGACGCCAGCTATCTCTACAGCTTCACCTCGGTGGTCGACGACATCGCCTTCGGCATCACGCACGTGATCCGCGGTGAGGATCACGTCACCAACAGCGCCGCCCAGATCCAGATCTTCCGCGCCCTCGAGGCCGAGGTGCCGGCTTTCGCCCATCTGCCGCTGCTGGTCAACGCGCAGGGCGGCGGCCTCAGCAAGCGCACGGGCTCACTGTCGATCGCCGACCTGCGCGCACGCGATATCGAGGCGCTCGCCATCTGCGCGTTGCTGGCGCGCCTTGGCACGGCCGATCCGGTGGAACCCGTCACGTCGCTCGATGCATTGGCGGCGACGGTCGACTTCAGCCGCGTCGGCCGTGCCGCCGCCCGCTTCTCGGAAGACGAGCTGGCGCATCTCAACGCCCGCACGATCCACGCGCTGCCTTACGCCGCCGTGCGCGAGCGCCTGCCGGCGACGATCGGCGAGCAGCTCTGGCTGGCGGTGCGCGGCAACCTCACGACGCTCGCCGATGCGCTGGCCTGGGCCGAGGTCGTCGACGGCTCGCTGGTGCCGGTGCTGGAGGACCCGATCTTCCTCGAAGAGGCCGCGGCGCGGTTGCCGTCCGAGCCATGGGGCGAGACGACGTGGAAGGAGTGGACGGCCGCGGTCTCGGCGGCGACGCAGCGCAAGGGACGCGCACTGTTCCATCCGCTGAGACTCGCGCTCACCGCGCGCGAGACCGGGCCGGAGATGGCCAAGCTCCTGCCGCTGATCGGTCGCGCCAAGGCAGCGGCCCGTCTCAGCGGGATGCGGGCATGAGGATCGCGGCCAGGCCCAGTGCCACGAACAGCAGTGCGGCCACGATGCGAACGATCCTGAGCGGCAGGCGCTTGGCGATGGCGTCGCCGAACAGCACGACCGGTGCGTTGGCGATCAGCATACCGAGAGTGGTGCCGAGAGTGACGATCTTCAGCGATTCGAAACGGGCGGCCAGTGCCACCGTGGCGATCTGCGTCTTGTCGCCGATCTCGACCAGGAAGAAGGCGACCAGCGTGGCGACGAAAGCGCCCGCCTTGCGCACCGCTTGCGGGCCCTCCTCGGCCTTGTCGGGGATCAGGCACCAGCCGGCCATGACGATGAAGGTGACGGCGAGCACCCAGCGCATCGTCTCGGGCCCGACCCAGGCCGCGACCTCGGCGCCGATCCAGGCGGCAAGCGCGTGGTTGGCGAGCGTGGCGCAGAGGATGCCGAGGATGATGGGCAGCGGCTTGCGATAGCGGGCCGCCAGCATCAGTGCCAGGAGCTGCGTCTTGTCTCCGATCTCGGCGACGGCAACGAGGGCAGTGGAGACGAAAAACGCTTCCATTCGCGGGTATTTGCACAGAAAGAACGTCTCGGATAAACTACCGAAATGTCGCTGTTTCTATTCCCCGGCGCGGTCTCTGCGCGATGTATCTGAAGTCTCACCCATCTGTGGGTGCCTAGGCTTCGTACAATCTTGATCGGGGAGTAGGGACCATGTCCCTCGTCATCTACAACACGCTGTCGCGCGAAAAAGAACCGTTCGCACCCATCGATGCAGGGCATGTGCGGATGTATGTCTGCGGCCCGACGGTCTACGACTACGTCCATATCGGCAATGCGCGCCCGGTCGTGGCGTTCGACGTGCTCTATCGCCTGCTGAAGCGGCGCTATCCGCGGGTCACCTACGCGCGCAACATCACCGACATCGACGACCGCATCATGGTGCGGGCAGCCGACAACGACGAGACCATCGAGGCGCTGACCACGCGCACCGGCGACGCCTACAGGAGCGACATGCGCCGGCTGGGGGCGCTTTTGCCCGACTTCGAGCCGCGCGCCACCGAATATGTCGGCTCGATGATCGCCATGATCGAGCAGTTGATCGCCAAGGGTCATGCCTATGCCGCCGAAGGCCATGTGCTGTTCAGCGTGCCGAGCATGAGCGACTACGGCCGCCTGTCCCGCCACACGCGCGACGAACTGGTGGCCGGCGCCCGGGTCGACGTGGCGCCGTACAAGAAGGACCCCGCCGACTTCGTTCTGTGGAAGCCGTCGACACCGCACCAGCCGGGCTGGGACAGTCCGTGGGGCCGCGGCCGGCCGGGCTGGCACATCGAGTGCTCGGCGATGAGCGGCAAGCTCTTGGGTGAGACCTTCGACATCCATGCCGGCGGCCTCGACCTTGTCTTCCCGCACCACGAGAACGAGATCGCGCAGAGCCGCAGCGCCTTCGGCCACGCCATCATGGCGAAGTACTGGATGCACAACGGCTTTCTGAACATCTCCGGCGAGAAGATGAGCAAGTCGCTCGGCAACTTCTTCACCGTGCACGAGCTCCTGGACCAGTATCCCGCCGAGGCGATCCGCCTGCTGCTGCTGTCGGCGCATTACCGCCAGCCGCTCGACTTCACGCACGAGGCTCTGCTCCAGGCCAGGGCGACGCTCGATCGCTGGTATGGCGCGTTGCGCGGCAAGGAGGTGCGTGCAACCTGTGCAGTGCCGCAATCGGTCGAGGACGCCTTGTCTGACGACCTCAACACGCCGCTCGCCATCAGCGCCATCCATCAGCTCGGCGACCCCGCCGAGCTGCGCGCTGGCGCGAACGCCCTCGGCCTGCTGCAGCAGGATGTCGAGGCGTGGTTCCGCTGGACGCCGGCCGGATCGTCCGGCCCGACCGACGCCGAGATCGAGGCGGCGATCGCCGCCCGTCAGGCCGCGCGCAAGGCCAAGGACTTCAAGGAGTCCGACCGCATCCGTGACGAGCTCAAGGTCAAGGGCGTGCTCCTCGAGGACGGGCCGAAAGGCACGACCTGGAAGCGCGGCTAGGCTGGGGGTGCGCCACTTCAGTGGCGCGTCTTCTCATGCTCTTCCGGACCGCGAGCCTCCGGCTCGCTCATGATCATGAGCGAGCCGGAGGCTCGCGGTCCGGAAGACTATGACGCGTTGGGCATCTTCCGCTCAGGCCCGAGCTCGTAGCACGTCACGGTGACGGACACGGGCCTGAGGTCGCGCAAGCCCTTCAGGAACGCCGCCATGTGCGGCGCGGCGAAATGATCTTTTAGCGCCTGCTCGTCGCGCCACAGCTCGCGCACGCGCATCAGGTCGGGCTCGAGCATGTCGAAGGCGTAGTCGTAGCCGGCGCAGCCCGGCTCGGCGCGCGACGCCTTGATCATCGGCTGCGCCACGCTGCGTACTTTGTCGATCTGCGATGCGTCGAACCTTGCCTCGGCGAGCACGACCAGCATGACAGCCTCCTTCAACGTTTCTCGAACAGGACGCTCTGCACGGCGCGGCCGAAATAGCCGTCGCGGTCGGCCAGTCGCGCGGCGGCGATGCCGATCGAATCGGGCCCTGCCCAGGTCTCGGCGTCGAGCAACACCCAGTCGCCCACCGGCTCGCGCGCCAAGCTGAGCGTGAGATCGCCGTTGATGAACGTCCACTTGGTGAAGTCGAGCACCGCCGACGTGCCGTTGCAGAAATCGGCGGCGATGGCGGCGCGCATCAAGGGCGACAGCGGTGCGCCGTCGACGATCGGCCGCGTGGCGCGATACCACACCGCCGCCGGACCGGGCGTGCGGAACGAGCCCTTGGCCACCCGCATCTCGAGGCCCGACAGGAAGGGCGTCTGCGACAGGCCGTTCTCCGTCGGATCGTGGCTGTCCTCGGGGCTCTTGATGTCGATCGGCGGCCACGGCGCCTCGACCGGCAGGACCTGCCCCAACCGCCGCACGCGCAGCACCGTGGCGCGCACCACCTCTGTGCCGGCGGCCAGCAATCGCACCGACACGAGCTGGATCTTGCGTCCTTCGCGCAGCAGCTCGGTCTTGATGGTGAGCGGCGCCACGGGCACCGGCCGCATCAGGTCGACGGTAAGCCGCGCCACGCGCATCGGCGCGGGCGCAGGCAGGCGCTCGACCGCCCAGCAGATCAGCGAGGAGGGCGCCGCGCCGTGCTGCAGCTTGGGGTCCCACGGCCCGCCGGCGAAGGCGCTGGTCTCGACGGTCGCGCCTTCGACGCGGTAGATCGGCTCCATTCAATCAGCTTCGTACATGCGGGGCGCTTTCATAGGGCCCCGGGCGGCTGCCGGCAATGACATCGTGGGTAATGACTTGACGAGGGATCTTTTTTGTATTTAACAAATATGTTAAATATGGATATGCTCTCCCAAACCTTCTCGGCGCTCGCCGATCCCACCCGCCGCGCCATCCTGGCGCGGCTCGCCACGGGTGCCGCCACGGTGGGCGAGATCGCCGAGCCGTTCGACATGTCGCTGCCGGCAGTGTCGCGGCATCTGAAGGTGCTGACCGACGCCGGCCTGATCGAGCGCCACACCGAGGCGCAGTGGCGGCGCTGCGAACTGCGTGGCGAAGGCCTGCGCGCCGCCGCCGACTGGATCGAGGAATACCGCCGCTTCTGGGAACAGCAGTTCGACAAGCTGGAAGCCTATCTCAAGCGCACGGCACCGAAAGGCCCGCAATCGAAAGGAAAGAGCGATGGTCGCAAGCGCCGTTCCTGACGACCGCACGCTGGTCATGGTCCATACCTTCGATGCGGCAGCCGCGCGCGTGTTCGCCGCCTGGACCGATCCGGCTCAGTTCGCCGAATGGTTCGGACCGCACGGCATGAAGAACAAGCATTGCCGATTCGACCTGCGCGTCGGTGGGACCTGGGAATTGACGGGTGAAGGACTGGGCACGTGCCGCGCCATCTCGGGCAAGTATCTCGCCGTCGATCCGCCGCGGCTCCTGTCGTTCACCTGGGCCTGGCATGAGAGCGGCAGCCTCGACACGCCGCGCGAGCACGAGACGACCGTCACCCTGGAATTCAAGCCGGTGGGCAAGCGGACCGAAGTGACGCTGACCCAGACTCGTTTCCGCGACGCCGCGGGCACCGCCAACCATCGCTGGGGCTGGACCGGCTCCTTCGAGAAGCTCGACGCCTTCCTTCAAGGAGGTTCACCATGACAGAGTCGCGCATCGTGTCCCACGAAGAATGGCTGAAGGCGCGCACCGCCTTCATGGCCAAGGAGAAGGCGTTCATGCGGATGCGCGAGGAGCTGGCGCGCGAACGCCGCGAGCTGCCGTGGGAGCGGGTCGATAAGGACTATGCCTTCGAGGCGCCGGAGGGCCACGTCTCGCTCGCCGATCTGTTCGGCAGCAAGAGCCAGCTCGTCGTCTACCACTTCATGTTCGGGCCGGACTACGAGGAAGGCTGCCCAAGCTGCTCGTTCTGGGCCGACAATTTCAACGGCATCGGCGTGCATCTGGCGGCGCGCGACACCGCGCTGGTCGGCGTTTCGCGCGCCCCGCTTGCCCGGTTCGAACCCTACAGGAAGCGCATGGGCTGGACGTTCCGTTGGGTGTCGTCAGAAGGCTGCGACTTCAACTACGACTACGGCGTCTCGCGCCGGCCCGACGAAAAGTCGATGAGCTACAACTACGGCACTATCCAGCGCAGCGCCGACGAGCATCCCGGCATCAGCGCCTTCATCGAGGAAGACGGTGCTGTCTTCCACACCTACTCGACCTACGCCCGCGGCCTCGATGTCGTGAACGGCGCCTATCACCTGCTCGATCTCACCGCCAAGGGCCGGCAGGAGGAGGGGCTTCCCTTCCCGATGGCCTGGGTGAGGCGCCACGACCGCTACTGATTTTCAAAGGAGGGAACTATGGCTGACATCAAGGTCTACGGCGTATCGCCCAGCAGCTTCACCCGCACCGCGCGGCTCGCCTGCCACGAGAAGGGTATCGACTACGAACTGGTGCCGACCTTTCCCGGCCAGATGGGCGCTCTCAATCCATTCCAGAAGATTCCCGCGATCGCCCACGGCGACATGACGCTATTCGAATCGACCGCCATCCTGCGCTACCTCGATCGCACGTTCCCCGGTCCGAAACTGTGGCCGCAGGAATCGCGCCAGGCGGCGCTGTGCGACCAGTGGGTGAGCGCGGTGAACGACTCCCTGGTCAATTCGGCATTGCGCTTTCTAGCCCACCATTTCAGCTTCCTGCCGGTGCCGCAGGAAATGGCCGACATGTACCTCGCCAAGGCGCGCGAAGTGGTTCCGGTGTTCGATCGCCAGCTCGGCCGAACCCGCTATCTCGTCGGCGACAGCGCGACCGCCGCCGACCTGTTCCTGGCGCCGATCGTCTACAATTTCCCGGCCATTCCCGGATTGAAGGAAATCGGCGAGGCCGCGCCCAACCTCACCCGCTGGATGCGGGACATGTCGGGCCGGCCGAGCATGAAGGCGACCGAGCCCGAGCCGATCGCCGCAGTTGCCGCTTGAAAGAGCGGCCCGCGTCATCACCTAATGGTGAGGAGGCATCTCACCATTAGGGGACGCGACCGATGGCTCACACCGCGATATGGCATGGCAAGACGATCGCCGAGAGTGACCGCACGCTCGAGGTCGACGGCTACATCTACTTCCCGCGCGATACGGTGCGCATGGACCTGCTGAAGAGCACACCCAAGACGGCGAACGACCTGAAATGTCCCCATGGCGTGCAGTTCTATGACGTCGTCGAAGGCGATACGAAGAGCCCACGCGCGGCGTGGTCCTACGAGGCGCCGCAGGCCAAGATGAAGCCGGTCGATCACTGGATCGGCTTCTGGGAAGACGTCGACGTCCGCTAGATGGCCTTCGAATATGTGAGTGTCGACGAAGCGATCGCGCGCCGCGGATGGCGCATGGTCGTGGTCGGCGGCGTGCCGAGCCCATGGGGCGAAGCCGCAAAAGGCATCCTGCACATTAAGGGCATCGATTGGGCCGCGGTGCGGCTCGTCTATGACAGCGAGCCGCTCAGGGCATGGGCCGGCCAGCGCTCCGGCCCGGTCGCGATCTATGACGACGAACGGCCTCGGTCCGGTTGGGCCGAGATCCTGCTGCTGGCCGAGCGCCTGTCGCCGACGCCGGCGTTGCTGCCTCAGGACGCCGGGGATCGCGCGATCGCCTTCGGCTTCGCCCACGAGATCTGCGGCGAGGACGGGCTGGGTTGGGCGCGCCGTCTGCAGTTGATCCATGCGGGCTTGCAGGGCGCCGGCGGCTTTCCGCCCCACGTCGCTGCGTATCTTGCCAAGAAATACGGTCACAGCCCCGAAGCCGGCAGTGCCGCGGGTGCGCGCGTGGTCGCGTTGCTCGAGATGTTGGCGGCGCGGCTCAAGGCGCAGAGGGAGGCTGGCAGCCGCTACTATGTCGGCAACGACTTGTCGGCAGTCGATATCTACAGCGCGACCTTCATGGCGCTGCTGAGCCCGTTGCCGCAAACGCAGTGTGCGATGGACGCAAGCTCACGCGCCGCCCTGGAGACGCTCGATGCGGCGACTGCCGCAGCGCTCGACCCGATGCTGCTCGAGCATCGGGACATGATGTACAGGGAGCGGCTGGTGTTGCCGCTCTCGCTTTGACGAACGCTAGTTGGCCGGCGAGATCGCCGTCACCATCAGCGGCGTCGTCAGACCGATCACCACGTCGCCGACCTTGATCTTCTTCAGCATGTCCTGCTTGGCGATGGTGTTGGCCTTGTAGGTCCGCACCGGGCCGCCCGGGCCTTCGATCACCGACACGGTGTTGTTGGGCAGGTCGACCGCCGTGACCGTCAGCGTGAAGCGGCCGGCCTCGATGTCGGTCTTGTTGGGTTTGACGTTCATCTGGTCGCGGCGCGCTTCCTTGGAGCCCGGGCCCTTCTGGCGCAGGTTCAGCATGGTCACGACCTGGGTGTAGGTCACGTTCGCCGTCGAGCCGTCGGCGATGGCCGCGAGGTTGCCGGCCTTGGCGTCGACCGGCAGGACCAGGACCTGCCCGTCGGGCAGCGTGAACGCCACCGTCCGATCGTCGGGATCGACCGTCTCGATCTTGACCCGCTGGGTGACCGCGTCGTTGAAGGCCACGCCCTCGCGCGGCACGGCCGTCACCTGAGCCGACGCGGGCAGGGTCGTCCCCACCGCCAGCACCGCCGCAACCAGCGAAACGCCCACAGCCCAGTTGATCGAACGGATTGTCATCGTCCCATACCTCGCAAAACCTCAACGCGCCGGACAATAGCGATCCGAACCGCCGACGCAACCTTCAAGCCGCGTACAAAAACGAACGCGATCAGGCGAAATGGGCGAGAACGGCGCGGGCCACCGCGTCGGGCTGGTCGAGGTAGGCGAGATGGCCGGCATCAGCCACGGTCTGCACCTTGGTCGAGCCATTGATGCCGGCGGCGAACTTTTTCGCATAGGCGGGCGGCAGCACGGCGTCGCGCTCGCCCCACAGGATCAGGGTTGGCGCCGCGATCAGGCCGAGCCGCTTCTGCAGCCGCGTGTTGCCGAGGGGCCAGAAGGCGCGGGCCGCGGCTTCCGAGGCGCGCGTCATCTCGATCGGCCATTCGACCGAGTTCGCGCCGTCCGGCGGCGCCACCAGCGCCGTCCATTTTGCGCCGTCGGCGCACATCAGGCCGGGAAGGTTGTCTCGGCGTTGCGCCCATGGATCGGCGGCGGGCTCCTTGTCGTCGAACAGGCCGAACGGCGCGATCAGGCAGAGCTTGCGCACATGCGCCGGAAAGATCGCCGCCATCTCAGCCGCGAACGCGCCGCCCACCGAGGCGCCCAAAAGGTCGGCGCCGGCCAGGCCGCTCTTGTCGATGAGCTGGCGCACCGCCAGCACCCAGTCGAGATGCGTGTCGAGCTCGGTGTGGCCCGTGGCGCCGGGATAGCCCGGCAGCGACGGTGCGATCACGGTGCGTTGCTCGGCCAGCCGGTCGAGGAAGGGCAGCCAGCGCGGCAGGCCGCCCAGCCCGGCGAGAAAGCCAAGCGTGGGTCCGTTTCCCTTCGTCCAGACGCGGCAAGGGAAGCCGTTGACCTCGACGGTGCTCGTCTTCAGCTCGGACACGACGTTACTCCGCGGCGAGTTGCGGGCTGAAGGCCGGGACGGCTGCGCGCTGGCCCTTTGCCATTGGCTTCGGCCACCACTTGTCTTCCCAGTCGCTGAACAGGTCCATGACCTTGGGTATCACCTTCTCGGCGAACAGGCGCGTGTTGTACTTGGTGACGTCCTTGCTCATGTTGCCGTACTGCAAGAGCAGCATGAGATGGCCGACGTTGAGGCTGGTGCCGACGTGGCGCACCTGCTCGACGACTTCGTCGGGCGAGCCGATCAGCACATAGCCGCCATCGACGATGTCCTTCATGTTGGTGGCCTTCAGCGCCGCCTTGGTCGACGGATTGGCGAGGTTGGCGGCTTTGGTCATCATGCCTTCGATGCCGGCGCGCTGCGTGGCTTCCGTCGTGTAGCCCGGCGGCAGCGCGAAGCGCGGATCGACATGCAGGCAGCGGCCGTAAAAATACTCGGCCGGCTCGGAATAGAGATCGAGCGCCTGCTGGCGGCTCTCGGCGACGCCGACGAACTGCAGGAAGCCCGCGCGGTAGGGATTGCGGTCCTTGCCGAGCTTGGCCATCTCGTTCCAGAAGCCCTGCATGGTCGTGAGCCCGGCCTTGTAGCCGTAGTACGACAGATAGCAGTAGACGTAGTCCATCTCCGCGCACCATCGCCAGGTCTCGATCGAGCCGCCGCCCGGGATCCAGATCGGCGGATGCGGATCGTTCTGGATCGGTCGCGGCCAGATGTTGACGTAACGCTGCTGGTTGAAGCGCCCTGAGAAGGCGAAGGTCTCCTTCTCGGTCCACGCCTTCTTCACCAGGTCGTGCGCCTCGTAGTAGCGCTCGCGCAGGCTGCTCGGGTTCTGGCCGTAGGCGTAGCAGGTGTCCATCGGCGAGCCGACCGGGAATCCGGCAATCAGTCGGCCGCCCGAGATGCAGTCGATCATCGCGAACTCCTCCGCGACGCGCGTCGGCGGATTGTAAAGCGCCAGCGAGTTGCCCATGACGCAGAGCGCGGTGTCGGTGGTGCGGCGCGCCAGCGACGAGGCGATCAGGTTGGGCGAGGGCATCAGCCCGTAGCCGTTGGAATGGTGTTCGTTCACGCAGACGGCGTCGAAGCCGCATTCGGCGGCGTATTCGAGCTCGTCCATGAAGTCGTTGTACATGTGATGCGCCCGGCGTGGGTCGAACAGCGACGAGTGGATGTCGACCCACACCGAGGGATGCTTCTTGTTGAAGTCGTCGGGAAGCTCCGTGTACGGCATCAGGTGGAACCACATGAGCTTCATTCATTCCTCCCTGGACTCGGACCGCTTGCAGGTAAACGATCGTTTACCGAGGCGAGGGTGCCTCTGGCCCAAGGCCGATGCAATGTGTGACTTCCGCAGGGTGGGAGTAATTTTATTGTTTTTCCCCGCGACCATTTGGAACCTTTTGTAATTTGTGCGTTGCACTCTCGCTGGCGCAGCAATAACTTCGCCGCACTGCGAGAGGAGTCACATCCATGTCCGTTGTCGCCTTCCCGGTGCGCGAGCATCCGACGGCCAACCAGCCCAAGAAGGACCTCTATGAGATCGGCGAGATCCCGCCGCTCGGTCATGTGCCGAAGAACATGTGCGCCTGGGTGATCCGCCGTGACCGTCACGGCCCGCCCGAGCAGTCCATGCAGCTCGAGGTCGTGCCGACCCATACGATCGGCGAGGACGAGGTGCTGGTCCTCGTGATGGCCGCGGGTGTCAACTACAACGGCGTGTGGGCCGGGTTGGGCCTGCCGATCTCTCCCTTCGACGTCCACAAGCAGCCGTTCCACATCGCGGGCTCCGACGCCTCGGGCATCGTCTGGGCGGTCGGCGCCAAGGTGAAGCGCTGGAAGGTCGGCGACGAGGTCGTCATCCACTGCAACCAGGACGACGGCGACGACGAGGAGTGCAACGGCGGCGATCCGATGTTCTCCACCAGCCAGCGAATCTGGGGTTACGAGACGCCGGACGGATCGTTCGCTCAGTTCTGCAAGGTGCAGGCGCGCCAATTGATGAAGCGCGCGCAGCATCTCACCTGGGAGGAGAGCGCCTCCTACACACTCACGCTTGCCACCGCCTACCGTATGCTGTTCGGCCATCGCCCGCACATCCTGCGGCCGGGCCACAACGTCCTGGTGTGGGGTGCGGCGGGCGGCATTGGCTCGATGGCGGTCCAGCTCATCGCCACCGCCGGCGCCAACGCGATCGGCGTGATCTCCGATCCGTCGAAGACGGACTTCGTGATGCAGCTCGGCGCCAAGGGCGTCATCAACCGCAACGACTTCGACTGCTGGGGCCAGCTCCCCGACGTCGACGACCAGAAGGGCTATGCCGAGTACATGAAGAAGTGCCGCAAGTTCGGCGCGGCCATCTGGGAGCATACCGGCAAGGGCAACGACGTCGACTTCGTCTTCGAGCATCCCGGCGAGCAGACTTTCCCGGTCTCCTGCTTCATCGTGAAGCGCGGCGGCATGGTGGTCTTCTGCGCCGGCACCACCGGCTACAACCTCACCATGGACGCCCGCTTCGTGTGGATGCGCCAGAAGCGCATCCAGGGCAGCCACTTCGCCAACCTGCTGCAGGCGAGCCAGGCCAACCAGCTCGTCATCGAGCGACGCATCGATCCCTGCATGAGCGAGGTCTTCGAGTGGGCCGACATTCCCAAGGCCCATACCAAGATGTGGAAGAACCAGCACAAGCCCGGGAACATGGCCGTGCTCGTCTCGGCCAAGCGGCCCGGCCTGCGCACCCTCGAAGACGCGCTGGAAGACTGATGCTGCTGGAGAACCTGCTCGGCCTCGCCTCCCAAGCGGAGAGCGACGCCGAGGCGTATGAGGTCGCCGCGCGCGAGGCGGTGCGCGGCCTGGTGGCGCCTGCGGGCAAGGTCGATCCCGCGATCCTCGAGCGCGAGCAGTTCGCCGCGCACGGCTTCGCCTGGATCGCGACCTATGTCGCGGCCCTGCGCCAGATGCGGCGTTGGGCCGAGGCGGGCGCCAAGGGCGAACTCGAGCTCCTGATGCTTCAGTCGGCGTTCGGCGAATATCTCGCCCGGCTCTCCGGCGGCATCGCCATCAGCCAGGTCGAGATCGTGCGGCCGGGCGATCTCGGCATCGACGGCGCGGCGCTCGACACGCTCGCCGTGCGCAAGCTGATCGCCGGCAACACCGCCGCCGTCCGCCTGCGCATCGCCGAGCTGATCGCCGACGGGCTCGAGTCCGGCAACTTCGGTGCGCTCAGCCTCGATGACGAGGCTCTGGAAGAGGTGCGTCGCCAGTTCCGTCGCTTCGTCGACGGCGAAGTGCTGCCGCATGCACACGACTGGCACCTGCGCGACGAGCTGATCCCGCTGCCGGTGGTGCAGAAGATGGCCGAGCTCGGCGTGTTCGGCCTGACGGTGCCGGAGGAGTGGGGCGGTCTGGGCATGGGCAGGCTCGCCATGTGCGTGGTCACCGAGGAGCTGTCGCGCGGCTATATCGGCGTCGGCTCGCTGGGCACGCGCTCGGAGATCGCGGCCGAGCTTATACGCTCGGGCGGCACCGAGGTGCAGAAGAAGAAGTACCTGAGCCGCATCGCCTCGGGCGAACTGCTGCCGACAGCGGTGTTCACCGAGCCCAACACCGGCTCGGACCTGGCGAGCCTCAAGACGCGCGCCGTGCTGGAGGGCGACGTCTACAAGATTCAGGGCAGCAAGACCTGGATCACCCATGCCGCCCGCGCCGACATCATGACCTTGCTGGCGCGCAGCGACGCGTCAAAGCCCGGCTACCAGGGCCTGTCGATGTTCCTGGCCGAGAAGCCGCGCGGCACCGACACCGACCCGTTCCCGGCCAAGGGCATGAGCGGCGGCGAGATCCGCGTGCTGGGCTATCGCGGCATGAAGGAATACGAGATCGGCTTCGACGGCTTCGAGGTCCCCGCCGCCAATCTTTTGGGCGAGAAGGAGGGCCAGGGGTTCAAGCAGCTCATGGCGACCTTCGAGAGCGCGCGCATCCAGACGGCGGCGCGCGCCGTCGGCGTGGCGCAGAACGCGCTCGAGCTCGGGTTGCGCTACGCCCGCGAGCGCATCCAGTTCGCCAAGCCGCTCTATGCCTTCCCGCGTGTCGCCGGCAAGATCGCCTGGATGGCGGTCGAGACCATGATCGCCCGCCAGCTCACCTATTTCGCCGCCCGCGAGAAGGACAGCGACCGGCGCTGCGACATCGAGGCCGGCATGGCGAAGCTGCTCGCCGCCCGCGTCGCCTGGAGCAACGCCGACAATGCGCTGCAGATCCATGGCGGCAACGGCTACGCCATGGAGTACCCGGTGAGCCGCGTGCTGTGCGACGCGCGCATCCTCAACATCTTCGAAGGCGCGGCCGAGATCCAGGCGCAGGTCGTCTGCCGCGGCCTGATCGAGGGCAGGAACTAGTCTTACTGAGTCAGAAGGTGAGTCAGAAAGCCGCGGCTCGGGTCGGTGGGGGTTGAGGTAGGATCGGAGGATTCATTTTGGCGGGAGAGCCTGGATGAGTCTTCAAGATTGTGCTGGAAGCGACGATCGTTTTTCGAGCTACGTCGAGGGCTTGGCCGGGGTGATCGGCCACGCCGACCGGGTCAAGCCGCTGCGCGACTACTGCACCGGCCTGATGATGCCGTGCGCGCGCAAGAGCGTTGAGCCGATGGCGGCGGTGACGGCGCCGGGTCGGACGGCGGCGCAGCACCAGTCGTTGCTGCATTTTGTCGGCCAGGCTTCGTGGTCGGACGAGCGGGTGCTGGCCAAGGTGTGCGAGATGGTGCTGCCGGT
>WHTW01000101.1:0-691 GCA_009377525.1 Rhodospirillales bacterium | reverse complement strand
TGGCCGAGCGTCTTGCTCCCGGCGCGTATGATCAGTTGCACCATTTCGTGGCCGCCGGGGTCTGGGATGCGACCCCACTGGAGAGAGAACTGCTTGTTCAAGCGGACAAGCTTGTCGGCGGCAGCGATGCGGTGCTGGTGATCGACGACACGGCGATCGCGAAGAAGGGCAAGCACTCGGTCGGGGTGGCGCGGCAGTACTGCGGCCAGCTCGGCAAGCAGGACAACTGTCAGGCGGCGGTGTCGCTGTCGATCGCCAACCGCCATGCCAGCTTGCCGGTGCGCTATCGGCTGTATCTGCCGGAAGGCTGGGCCAACGATGGCGCCCGCCGGCGCAAGGCGGGCGTGCCCGAGGAGATCGTCTTTGCGACCAAGCCACAGATTGCGCTGGACCAGATCCGCTGGGCCGTCGAGGCGGGGCTTCCGCGCGGGGCGGTGCTGCTGGACGCGGGCTATGGCAACAACACCGAGCTGCGGGCCGAGATCGGCAGCCTTGGGCTGACCTACGTCGCCGGCATTCTGTCGAGCACCACCGTGTGGGCACCGGGCGCCAAGCCGCTGCCGCCCAAGCGCTGGTCGGGTCGTGGGCGGCGGCCGACACGGCTTCGTCAGGGCAAGCACAAGCCGGTCTCGGTCAAGCAGCTGGCGCTCGGCCTGCCCAAGCCGGCCTGGCGCACGGTCGGCTGGCGTGA
>WHTW01000100.1 GCA_009377525.1 Rhodospirillales bacterium | reverse complement strand
GGACAGATAGAAGCCCGTCACCATCCGGCTGAACACGTCGACGCCGATCGTCAGCCACGGCCGGCCGATCGGCTCGCGCCCGTCTTCGTCGACCACGAACAAGTCGACCTGCGTATGGTCGATTTGCACGAAATCCAATGGGGCGTCTGCCCGCGCCATACCCGGCGTTGCCCTCATACCTTCGACAGTGCGCTCGTGGCGGCGCCGACGGGCGACGGTCTTCGGATCGAGGCTATCAACTCTGTGTTTTATGGTCCGGTAGGCAGGAAGGTGTAAGCCCTTTGCGTAGCATCGGCGATGTATGTCGCGGACCAGGGCGCGCATGGTAGCCCGCTCCGGTTGCAAGTAGATCTCCTCGATTGCCGTTGCGATCACGGCCTCGACTTCCGGAGTTAACTGCTTGTTGCCTGTCGGCCGACCGCGCTTGCCTGGCTCAAGTGCACTTACGCGACGGTCCGCGCGGAAACGTTTAAGCAGGTGGTAGAGTGTGGCCACATGAATGCCGAGCGACGCGGCCGCAGCCGTCATTGCAGGCCGACCGATCCGACCCGATCGACCGGCGCCGGCAAGCAGACCTCGGATGATTTCTTCGCGGCGGCAGGCCTCGGCCCAAGTCAGCTCTCGTCTTGCCTGGTCTTTGTCGACCATTCTCCGCTCCAACCTTGCCGCCGCCTTGCAGGCAAGGTCGATCCCATGAATTGCCATCCCAGACAAGAAAAGTCGCGAATAAAAGGCAAAGTCGTGAATTAGCGACTTCCTATGCAATTGATATTACGTAAAAAGCAGTCGCGTAATTAAGGGGTACCCGACAGCAGTCGCACCGGCGGATGTCGTGCTCGAGCCCTCGGCTGGGACGGGGCTGCTCGCGGTCTTCGCGGAGCTTGCAGGCAGCAGGCTCGTCTTGAACGAGCTGGCGGAGACTCGTGCCGCGCTTCTGAACCAGCTCTTTCCCGGTGTCTCCATCACCCGGCATGACGCTGCTCATATCCACGACCATCTCGATGCGGCGCTACGGCCGAGCGCGGTGCTGATGAACCCGCCGTTCTCGGTCGCGGCGCACGTCGACGGCGCTGTTGCTGGCGCTGCCCTGCGCCATATCACGTCGGCGCTCGCTCGCCTCGCCGACGGCGGCCGCCTGGTTGCGATCACGGGCGCCAACCTCTCTCCCGATCATCCATCCTGGCGCGACGCTTTTGTTCGCCTCCAGGAGCGCGGGCGCGTCGTTTTCTCAGCCGCGATTGACGGACGCGTCTATGCCCGTCACGGCACCACGGTCGACACCCGCCTGACCGTCATCAATCGGGCGCCCGCGCCCGATCCGGAGAAGTTTCCGGCGTCCCCAGGCATGGCACCCGATGTGGCCACGCTACTCTCCTGGGTCCTGAAGTATGTCCCGGCGCGATTGCCAGTCGTCGCGGCCAGCCTCGGTCGGGAGGCTGCGTGCCCAGTTCCTGTCCGCACCAAACCTGTATCTGCGCCGTGCCACGCAGCGACGGCGTTGGAGCCCGTCGCCACCGAGCTGGACTATGAGACCGTCGATTGGAAGCCTGCCGAGGACGGCCGCATCACCGAGGCGCTGTACGAGCCCTACGGCTTGCAGTCGCTTCGCATCGCAGGGGCTCGCCCGCATCCAACCCCGCTTGTGCAATCCGCGGCGATGGCCTCCGTCGCGCCGCCCAAGCCCAGCTATCGACCACACCTGCCGGCCAACGTCGTCGCGGATGGACTGCTGTCCGACGCGCAGCTCGAGAGCGTCATCTATGCCGGAGAGGCGCACAGCGGCGATCTCGCCGGATCGTGGGTGGTGGACGAGACCTTCGATCTCGTCTCGGCTGCGCCCGATGATGCCGAGAACGCCGTGCATTTCCGGCGTGGCTGGATGTTGGGCGACGGTACTGGCGCGGGGAAGGGCCGCCAGGTCGCTGGCATTCTCCTCGACAATTGGCAGAAGGGACGCCGTCGCGCGGTTTGGATCAGCAAGTCCGACAAGCTGGTCGAGGATGCCCAGCGCGACTGGTCGGCCCTCGGGATGGAGCGTCTGCTGGTGACGCCGCTCGCCCGCTTCCGCCAAGGCAATCCGATCCGCCTGGAGGAGGGCATCCTTTTTGCCACCTACGCCACGCTACGGACCGACGCGCGCGAGCAAAGGGTTTCGCGGGTCCGGCAGATCGTCGATTGGCTGGGATCAGACTTCGATGGAGTGATCGTGTTCGACGAAAGCCATGCCATGGCAAACGCGGCCGGCGGCAAGGGTGAGCGTGGCGAGCAGGCGCCTTCCCAGCAGGGCCGTGCGGGGCTGCGCCTGCAGCACGCGCTGCCCAATGCGCGCGTCGTCTACGTCTCTGCCACGGGTGCGACCACTGTTCACAATCTCGCCTACGCCCAGCGGCTCGGCCTCTGGGGTGGCGAGGACTTCCCCTTCGCCACGCGCGCTGAGTTCGTCCAGGCCATCGAGGCCGGCGGCGTCACCGCGATGGAGGTGCTTGCTCGCGATCTCAAGGCGCTCGGCCTCTACGCCGCCCGGTCTCTGTCCTACGAGGGCGTCGAGTACGAGCTGGTCGAGCACACGCTCACGCCGGAGCAGATCCGCATCTACGACGCCTACGCCGGCGCCTTTCAGGTAATCCACAACAATCTCGACGCGGCGCTACAGGCCGCCAACGTCACCGGCGAGCGCGGCACGCTCAATGCACAGGCGAAGTCCGCGGCCCGCTCGGCCTTCGAGTCCGCCAAGCAGCGGTTCTTCTCGCACCTGATCACATCGATGAAGACGCCGACGCCGATCAGGGCGATCGAGCGCGATCTTGAGGCGGGCCATGCTGCCGTCATCCAGATCGTCTCCACGGGCGAGGCCCTGATGGAGCGGCGGCTGGCCGACATCCCGACCGAGGAATGGGGTGACGTCCAGGTCGACATCACGCCGCGCGAGTATGTGCTCGACTACCTGGCACACAGCTTCCCGACCCAGCTCTTCGAGCCCTTCACGGACGGTGAGGGCAATCTGTCCTCGCGGCCGGTCTATCGCGACGGCCAGCCTGTGCAGTGCCGCGACGCCGTCGAGCGCCGCGACCGTCTGATCGAGCGGCTGGCCGCGCTGGCTCCGGTGCAGGGTGCACTCGACCAGATTGTGCAGCGCTTCGGCACGGACATGGTCGCCGAGGTGACGGGCCGGTCGCGGCGGATCGTGCGCAAGGGGGAGCGGCTCTGCGTTGAGAACCGTCCTGGCTCCGCCAATCTTGCCGAGGCGCAGGCCTTCATGGACGACGACAAGCGCATTCTCATCTTCAGCGATGCCGGCGGCACGGGCCGCTCCTATCACGCCGACCTTTTAGCCCGGAACCAACGCCTGCGTGTTCACTATCTGCTGGAAGCGGGCTGGAAGGCTGATGCGGCCATCCAGGGGCTGGGGCGCAGCAACCGCACCAACCAGGCCCAGCCGCCCTTGTTCCGGCCGATCGCCACCGACGTGAAGGCCGAGAAGCGCTTCCTGTCGACCATCGCCCGCCGGCTCGACACGCTGGGCGCCATCACCAAGGGTCAGCGCCAGACCGGCGGCCAGGGCCTGTTCCAGGCCGACGACAATCTCGAATCTCCCTATGGCCGGGCGGCCTTGCGCCAGCTCTACCTTCTGCTGTTCGCCGGGAAGGTCGAGGGTTGTTCGCTGGAGGCTTTCGAGGGTGCCACCGGACTGAGGTTGACCGATCAGGATGGCAGCTTGCGCGAGGAGCTGCCGCCGATCACGACCTTCCTCAACCGGCTGCTGGCCCTCACCATCGATTTGCAGAACACGCTGTTCGGCGTGTTCGAGGATCTGCTGCGGGCTAAGATCGAGGGGGCACGCGCCGCCGGGACCTACGATGTCGGTGTTGAGACGCTGACCGCCGAGAGCTTGGTGGTCACCGACCGTCGCGCGCTCTACGTCCATCCCGAGACCGCCGCGGAGACGCAGGTCTTCACCATCCGCCGGCGCGAGCGCAATCGGCCGTTCACCCTTGCCGAGGCGTTGGACCGTGCGGACGACCCGCGCGCGGTCCTGCTGGTGAACACCCAGTCCGGCCGCGCGGCCGTACAAGTCCCAGCGCCCAGCGTCATGCTTGACGATGGCGAGGTCGAACGCCGTGTCCGCCTGTTACGCCCAATGGAGCGCACAGGCCTGTCGTTGGCCGCGCTGTCGCAGACCCACTGGGCACGGGCCGATCGCGCCGCCTTCGCCGAGGCCTGGGAGAGAGAACTCGCCGAGATTCGTCCCTTCACCGACAGCGATCTTCACATCGTCACCGGACTGCTGCTGCCGATCTGGAAGCGGCTGCCCGACGAGTCCATGCGGGTCTATCGGCTGCAGACCGATGCGGGTGAACGCGTCATCGGCCGGCTGGTTTCGCCGGCCTGGGTAGCGCAGGCTGTCAGCGCCGACGGCGTGAGCATTGCGCCCGCGGATGCCTGGTCGGCCCTGCTCGACGGTCGCACGATCCTCGAGCTGCAGGACGGACTGAGCCTGCGCCGCGCCAAGGTGATGGGCTCCTTCCGTGTGGAGCTCTGCGGCTTCAGCGAGGGCATGGTCGATCGCCTCAAGGCGATGGGACTCATCTCCGAGATCATCACCTGGAAGCTCCGTCTGTTCGTTCCGGCCAGCACCGCTGGTCCTGCGATCCTCACCGACTTAATGGAGCGCTACCCTGTCATCCGGGTCGCCGACCGGCCGGCGTGAGGAAGCCATGCCTTCGCATGCCGCGGACCTGGCCCGCCGCCTCGCGCGCAACGCCGAGGCGGTGTGCCGCCACTATCTCTCCAACGGCCATCGGGAGGGTCGCTACTGGCTGGTTGGCGATGTCGCCAACACCCGAGGCCGCAGCCTGTATGTCCGCTTGAGCGGCGCGGACCATGGCAAGGGCGCCGCTGGCAAGTGGACCGAATATGTTGCGCCGAGGGTTATGTTGCGCATTTGCGCTTGGGTGCTGTCCCACAGACGATTGACAGTATTTACGCAACATAATGCCAGCACGCTGCGGGGGGTTGCGTGATGCCCCGCGACGCTTCCGAACTGGCGCGCCGGCTGGCCCGTGATGCCGAGGCGGTATGCCGCCATTACCTGCCCAACGGGCGGCGCCAGTGCCGCTACTGGACGGTAGGCGACGTTCGCAATACGGCCGGCCGGTCGACGTTCGTCCGACTCAGCGGACCGGAATCCGGTCCCGGCGCCGCCGGGCATTGGACCGATGCCGCCTCGGCCGAATACGGCGATCTGCTCGATGTGATCCGCGAGAGCTGCGGTTTCATCGACTTTCGCGATGTCGCCGATGAGGCACGACGCTTTCTGAGTCTGCCGCGCGCCGAACCGCGCCGCACCCCAAAGCCCGTTCGCACACCCGTCCCCGCCGGATCGCCGGAAGCGGCGCAGCGGCTGATCGCCATGTCGCAGCCGATCCGCCGGACGCTCGTCGAGACCTACCTGTGCAATCGTGGCATCAAGGCTGTCCACGATGCGGGCGCGCTGCGGTTTCATCCGCGCTGCTACTATCGCCCGGACGACAGTTCGCCGACTGAGATCCGGCCCGCCATGATCGCCGCCGTCACCGATCTTTCCGGCGCCATCACCGGCGCGCATCGCACCTGGCTTGCGCCGGACGGCTTCGGCAAGGCGCCGGTCGACACGCCGCGACGGGCCATGGGCCATCTCCTGGGGCATGGCGTCCGCTTTGGCGTGGTCGACGATGTGATGGCCGCGGGTGAGGGCATCGAGACCATGCTGTCGTTGCGTACGATCCTGCCGACCTTGCCCATGGTCGCGGCGCTCTCGGCCAACCATCTGGCCGCACTGCTGTTTCCACCAACATTGCGCCGTCTCTACGTCGCTCGCGATCGCGATTCCGCCGGTGATGCCGCAATGGCCAGTCTGGGTCGGCGCGCCGAGGCCACTGGGATCGAGATGCTCGGCCTTTCGTCCAGGTTCAATGATCTCAACGAAGATATCCTCGAGCTGGGCATCGACGAGTTCCGGGCATCTGTGCGCCAGCAGCTCGTCCCGCAGGACGTCGCGCGCTTCATGTCCTTGGCGACTGCCGTGACGGGGTGACGTCGGGCACGACGAGTCGCAGCGTGGTCGGTCGCCTTGATGCCCTTCTGATCGGAAGAGGACGCGCCCCGGCCTTCTAGAGGGCGATCGGACGGCAGGCAGCCCGGTCCTGCAACGGCGGGCCTGCAGCTTTCTTCCCCTGCCGGCTACGCCGGCATTCCTCGCGAGACAAGAAAGCCTCGGCCCGCCGTCCTCCGCTGCGCTCCGGCCGCGCGCGGTGCAGGACCGGGCTGCCCGCCGTCTGAGTGATCGCCACGAAGGCCGCGGTGGGCGCGGCCGATCCGAGAAAGGACATCACCATGGCGACCAACGACGATCCCGAATTCGAGCCCGTGCACGATGCATCCCCGACCGATCACGTCCTCACCGAGCTTCAGCTCTTTGGCCATCGTCCCTTCCAGGACGAGCCCGACGCGCGGCCATTGCCGGAAGCCAGCACGATCGCAGGCGCCGTCGTCGATATCTTCGACGCGCTCGTCTCGACACTCACCGACACGCGCCTCGAGCCCGATCTCGAGGACCTGCTGTGGTCGGCCGTCAACCTGTTCCATCGCAGCATCGAGCGCATCGAACGCGAGCTCGACGACAACGAGCGCGCGCAGCATCGCAGCCAGCGGGAGCAGAACGGCTCGGAGGTCCGTTCGGTCGAGCTCGAGCGTCTCATCGCCCAGGGCCTGACGTTGATCGAACGCCGCAATGCCATGGAGCTCTTCCGCGACCAGGCCGCTGATCGCTTCGAGGTCCACACCGGCTCGGCGTGGCGGCCGCGCACCGGCTCGATGGTCAATCACCGGGCTCTCACCGCTGCGATGATCGACAGCCGGGAGTTCCTTGCCGCTCGGCGCCGGGCCGAGACCGAATTGCTGGTACCGGCCGGACCGAAGATTGCCTTCACCGGTGGTGCTGACTTCAATGACCATCGGCTGATCTGGAGCACGCTCGACAAGGTCCGCGCCAAGCATCCCGACATGGTCCTGCTGCATGGCGGTTCGCCTAGCGGTGCTGAGCGCATCGCCGCCCGCTGGGCCGACACTCGCAAGGTGACGCACATCCCGTTCAAGCCCGACTGGACACGCCACGCCAAGGCTGCACCGTTCAAGCGCAACGACCAAATCCTCGAGGTCCTGCCGATCGGCATCATCGTCTTCCCGGGCTCGGGCATCCAGGAGAACCTCGCCGACAAGGCCAGGAAGCTCGGCATCCCCGTCTGGCGCTTCGGCTCGGGCGGCGCGTAAGCGCCGCCTTTCTGCCAAGTTTCCGTTCGATTATGATTCTAGCGCGCCTAGGTGGTGGTGGATGGCGCAGGCGTTCGACCTGTATCACGGAGATCCACCATGCTTGTCGCGGGCCTCGTTCTCAGCGTCTTCGGGCTCGGCTTCTTCTGCTGGCTGCTGTTCACGCTCGCCGTCTATGCACTTCCTTTCCTTGCCGGCCTGACGGCGGGGCTCGCTGCTTTCCATAGTGGCTCGGGCTTTCTCGGCGCAATCATCGTCGGTCTGCTAGCCGGCTCCGCGCTCTTGGTGCTCGGACAGACGGTCTACGCTGCCGCCCGTATGCCGTGGATTCGCGTCGCGATCGGCCTGATCTATGCCGTGCCCGCAGCCGTCGCGGGCTATCAGCTGTGTTTCGGACTCGGCGGCATCGGCACGCCCGCCGGAGCTTGGCAGCAGGTCTTCGCCGCCACTGGCGCCATTGTTGTTGGCCTGACCGCTTTCGCGCGCATGGCGCTGTTTATCCTACCGCCGACTGAGCGGGACCCTACGGAACGCACGGCTCCGTCAGCCGTCGGCTTGCAGTCGCAAGACCTGCGAGGGTGATGGTTGTCGCCGTCCTCGTCGCCGAGCAGATGGTGAAGGTGGGCGCGGTCTCGGATCGTGGAGCTTGAGCGAGAGATAGTCGCGGCCCTCATTCGAACGCTTCGACCAGGCAGCCCCGATCTCGGCGCGGCTGACATTAAACTGGCGGATGACCAATGTCGGCCCAGATTGGCCTGTGATGAAATGCCGTCCTTTTCCTACGCCACGGCGTCTTTCTCTTCGCCTGGTGTGCCGGATCTCTTGCGCGGGACCTTCTGGGTCAGCCACGTCTTCTCCCGAGGATGCTGTTCGGCGCGGACCCACGGCCTCTCTTTGGCGGATCTGGCCAGAGGACGGCTGCGCCTCGATCGCCTGAGCCGCAACGGCGTCGCTGAGACTTTCTTCCCCTGGGCTTCGCCCATTCCTCGCGAGGCAAGAAAGTCTCACCGCCGCCATCCTCCGCTTCGCTCCGGCCCGCGAGCGGGTGCGTCGTCGATCGCCTCCGGCCTGCAGATCGCCATCGAGGCCGCGATGGTCGCGGGTTCGAAACAGCAAGGAGAAGTGACATGGCTAACATCGGTTCCTTCAAGAAGTCCGGCAACGAGTACCAGGGCGAGATCGTCACCCTGAGCGTGCAGACCAAGGGCGTGCGCATCGTCCCCGAGGACAATCGGTCCAGCGACAATGCCCCTAGCCACCGGGTCTATGTCGGCCGCGCCGAGATCGGGGCCGCCTGGTCGAAGCAGTCGAACGAGGGCCGCCACTACCTCTCCCTCAAGCTCGACGATCCGAGCTTCACCGCGCCCATCTTCGCCAACCTGTTCGACGACGAGGACGGCGAGGGCTTCACCCTGATCTGGTCGCGCAGCCGCAAGAAGAACGGCGAGTAAGCCGACGCCCCCAGAGCCCCGCCCGGGAGACCGGGCGGGGCTTTCTGCGTTGGCTGCCATGCGCGAAAAGGCACTGATGCCGATGAGATCAACGAATGCTGCGAAGGATTGGGCTGGCCCTTTGGATGCGCCGGCGACGGATAGCTAAGCCTTCAAGAGCAAGAGGATGGCCGGGAGCGGGTGAGTCGGAGGCCTCCAGAGAGAGCGGGCCTGCGGCTTGCCCGTCCTGCTCTCCGGAATGCTATCCATGTCTGCATCATCTTTGGCTCTTGCACCCACCTCGCCGCCCCAAGGCCTTGTCAGGGACGACGGCGCTATTGTCGTGCCGACGGAGGAGCCGACAGAGCAAGACTTGCTCGCTGGATTGCTAACAACTTCGCAGGGTATGGCGTGTGCTGCTGCCCTCTTGCAAAACTTCCCCAGCATTGGCCATGTCATCTCAGCCGAAGCGTCGCAGCTTCGTGCATTCGGATTGACGGGACAGGACATCGCCCTCTTTCGCATCGTCCGGGAGATTGCGTGCCGCATGGCCAGAGCCGAAGTTCGCAGCCGGCCGGTTCTCAGCAATTGGCAGGCGCTGATCGCCTACTTGCAGACGGCAATGGCTTACGAGCAGATCGAACAGTTTCGAATTCTATTTCTTGACCGCAAGAACAATCTCATCGCCGACGAGGTGCAGCAGCGCGGTACGGTTAATCATACGCCCGTTTACCCGCGGGAGGTCATGAAGCGCGCCTTGATCCTCAACGCGTCGGCTCTCATCGTTGTCCATAATCATCCGTCTGGCGATCCCAAGCCGTCGCGGGACGACATCGAGACCACGCGCGAATTGAAGGCAGCCGCCAAAGCTCTTGAGGTAGATCTGCACGACCATGTCGTGATCGGTCACGGCAAGCACGCATCGTTCAGGTCTCTAGGATTGCTGTAGGGCGCGTACCTACAAAGCCCAGGTTGATGACGAACGGTTTGCCGATATCCGCTTTGGAGCACACTTCGGACTCAAGTAGCATCTGACGCTAGGGTCGAAAGTGACCCAGAGCCGACATCGTGCTGGAGGTGGCCGTCGCCCCGGTAAAGATCGGAGATCAGTCCTTCGGGTCAGCCTCGGTCTCCCCAATCGACGCTAGTCGCCGCCTACATCCGGGCATACTCTGAATTCCAGCCCTTCCGAGGCACCGGTTAACCAGATGAGCAACGAGCGGGTCGAGCGGAAGGGGTGTGCATCGCCGTCGCCGCTGCCTTCTCGACGCTCCGGGCTGGAAGGAACCCGCAAATCCTCGGACAATGCATAATGATTTCGGATGAACAGCCGACGCTTGTCGTCACATGCAAGCTCAGCCCCGTCTACAGGCGCGTAGTCGTCGAGACGATCTCGGACCGGGCCCGGATCATCTTTCTCGATGAGCTCGAGCAGGCCGCTGCGCGGAGGGCGGCCTTGTCGTCGGCGACGGTGCTGCTCGCCCATAACACGGCTAAGGAACTTCGCGCAGACGAGACAAGTTTGATCGGAGAGGTGCGTCTCGTGCAGTTCCTAGCAGCTGGTCTCGACTTCATTCCGCTCGATCAGCTACCGCCAGAGGTGCCCGTCGCCTGCAACGCGGGCGCTCAGGCGGAGTCGATGGCGGAACACGGATTGGCCATGGCGCTTGCGGCCGCGAAGCATCTTCCGATGGAACAGGCCAAGATGACGCGCAACGAGTTCAACCAGTCTGGTGCCACGCGAATGATGGCAGAAAGCACGTGCGGTATCTTTGGACTTGGTGGAACCGGCCTTGCGCTTGCCCGACTTCTGAAATGCCTTGGGGCACGCGTTCACGGAATCAATCGGCGAGGTGAGTCGTCGGTTCCGGTCGACTGGGTCGGAAAGCCTGAAGCATTGGATTCGATGTTGGCTGCATCCGATATGGTCTTCCTGACAGCACCCCTGACCCGTGAAACATATGGAATAATCGGCGAGCGGGAACTCAAGCTGATGAAGGAGGATGCGATCTTCGTCAACCTGGCACGCGGCGAGCTGGTCAATGAGGAAGCGTTGTATCTTCATCTGCGAGACCATGGCAGCTTCGTTGCGTGCATTGACGCTTGGTGGGTCGAGCCGGTGCGGCATGGACGTTTCGAAATGAAGTTCCCCTTCCTTGATCTTCCGAACGTCATTGCGTCACCCCACAATTCAGCTGCGGGCGGCAACGGGCGGGTGAATGGTATCAAGCGTGCCGCTCTCAATTGCGTGCGTGCTTTGACGGGGGAGAAACCGTTGCATTTGATCTCTCCAGACGAGCGAGCGTGGCACATCGGGAAGGCTGAACCTGCGGCGACCTGATGTGCTGTGTGCCACGCCACCCGTGGATTCGCGACGAAGTCTCAGCGGCTCACGACCCGCTGCAGCCAAGCGACATTCCCGCTGTCAGTATTGAGAAACAATTTCCGGGACGGCTCTATTGAAGATTACGTCGAAGCCTATATAGGCCGCTCCACCCATCCCGTAGGCGTCCGTCTGGGGCGGATCGGCCGTGGTGCTGCCGGCCGTCGCCGGCTTCCTCCTGACGCTCCATCTGGCGTTGATCGAACTGTCGGCGGAGTGGCGCCAGCCAATAGTCGTGTGCGTCAGGCCCGCGCGGCACGGAACCCTCGCGATCTCGCGGCATATCCCTCTGTCCTGTGTCATGGCCACTCTATGCTTGCGGCGGACGATGCCCTGGTCGAGTTTGCCGGCGGCTGCAGGCGCGTCAGCCGAGCTGGCTGTCACCCGTGGCCAATGTAATCCATGCGCCCGCCATCGACCGTCAGCACCTGGGCCGTGACGAAGCCGGCATCCGGTTCGACCAGGAAAGCCACGGCGGCGGCAATGTCCTCCGGCGCGCCAACCCGACCGACCATGGTGCGCTCGCGCATTGACGCCACGCGTTGCGTGAACGCCTCCTCGCTTGCACCGCGTCGCGCCATATCGGTGACGATCCAGCCGGGACAAACCGCATTCACCGTGATCCCGGACCGTCCGAGTTCCATCGCGAACCGTCGCGTCAGGATCAATACCTCCGACTTCGTCGCGGCGTAGAACGTCGTGCCCGGGAGCGCCGTGCCGATGGCGGCGTTGGACGCAATATTGACGATCCGGCCGTAGTTGCGCTCCTTCATTCCGGTCATGACCGCCCGCACGGTGTGGATCACGCCGTTTACGTTCACTGCACGCATGCGCTCAAGCTGAGACGCATCGTAGGTCTCCAACGTGGCGGGGGCGGACACACCGGCGTTGTTGACCAGGATCGACACCGTTCCCAGCTTTCCCTCCGCCTCGGCGAACATTGCTGCCACGGCAGCCGAATCGGCGACGTCGGCCTGCAGCAAGGCGGCCCGGCCACCGGCCGCAACGATTTCCGCGCGCAACGCCTCGGCTTCCGTCGAGCGCGCGACGTAGTTGATGCCCACTGCGGCGCCGCGCGCCGCCAGCCGACGGCAAATCGCCGCCCCGATGCCGCGCGAGCCGCCCGTCACGATCGCCACCTGCCCTTTCCAGTCCATGACGCGACCTCCGAACCTGCATCAATGTAGGTGCATGGCAACCACTAGTGTCAATCGGCGACTACTTGTCTTCGACAGAGTAGTTCAACGGCAAGGCGGTCCGTAAGACCTTCGATTGCAATGGCAAGTTCCGCTGCTCGCCTCTTTGCTTTGCGAGCCGCCGTCTCCCAGGCTACTGGAGCGTTATGGTCTAGCGTTTGCCGAGGCGTCAGGAGTGCACCTTAGCACTCGCTCGACCAGTCATCCGGAGCAAGGAACCCGAACATCCGGTGGAACAAGGTAATCGACCTGCTCCAGGCCCTGCACATCTTGCTCGATTGCGGCGGCACGGTCGATGACGGCACGGTCGATCAGGCAAACCGGCTGCCGGCCGGGCGGGCGAGGGCCGTCGAGCCGGAGCAGCACGGAAAAGGAGCGCGATATGAATGACGTCCTGCACGACCATTCCCGCTGGGGGCCGGGCGACCAGCTCGGCGCCGGGAATTTATTGACGCCCGAACGGCGCCTGTCGGCGCTGCGTTCGATCCAGACCGGCGCCCTCTACGATCTCAGCCACGAGATCAGCCCCAGGGCGCCGTTCCTCATGCCGAACCAGACTCCGTTTCTTCAGTCGATCTGGGCATCCTGGCGGGATTCGATCAAGCGGCGCCGGGCCGCCGGTGCCACCAACGATGCCGGCTCGAATGTCGAGCGTGTCGAGATGACGATGCATGTCGGCACGCATATCGACGCACTTGGCCATTTCAGCATCGGCGGCAAGCTGTACAACGGGCTTAACGCCGCCGACGTGGTGTCCGATTGGGGGCTCGAACGCCTCGGCATCGAGCACATGCCGCCGATGATCAGTCGCGGCGTGCTGCTCGACGTTGCCGGGTTGGATGGCGGCGCCTTCCTCAATCCGGGCCGGGTCGTTGCACCGGACGACCTGGCGCGCGCCGCCGATGCGGCGCAAGTTACGGTCGAAGCCGGCGACATCGTGCTGATCCGCACCGGCTGGGGACGCTTCTTTGGCGTCGACAACGCAAGGTATTTGCAGGGGGAGCCCGGGATCGACGTGCCCGCGGCCCGCTGGCTGACGCAGCGCGACGTCGTCGCGATCGGCTGCGACAACATGGCGGTCGAGGTGCTGCCAAATCCGGACCGTGGCATCGCGATGCCGGTGCATCAGCACGTCCTCGTCGAGGCCGGGGTTCACCTGATCGAGAACCTCTCGCTCGATGAACTGGCGCGCAACCGGATCGCAAGCTTCTGCTTCATCCTGCTGGCAGCGAAATTCAAGGGCGCGACCGGCTGCCCGGTTCGCCCGATAGCGCTGGTCTAACCACATCCTCGACCCCGGCCTACTGCCGGGGGAATCGCGCCTCAGACACCGGCGATCACCTCTGCCCATTCCTCCAGCATGCCGGGATGGCCGTGACGAATGTGAATCGAAAAGTCGGTGTAGCCTGCACCTTGCAGCTCGCGCAGCCGTTCCCGAAGCGCCGACCTGGTGCCGGTGATGGTCACGGCGCGGATCAGCTCGGCCGTGCAAACCTGATGCTCCTCCGGGCGCAGGAACATCAGGTGGCCGCGATGGTTCTCCAGGTAGCGCGCATCGGCCGGCTCGTATCGCTCGTAGATCTTCCGGTATTGCTCCACCAAAGGCGACAGCGCCGGCGGGATGCCGCGACCGAGATTGCCGAACTGTTCCAGCTCGACCAGGTTGTGCAAGACGATGGTCGCGTGAGGGCCGGCCTGCGCGCGGGCGCGCGGGCTGTCGAACGGCTCACCCTCGGCAAGCACGCAGCCGCCGCAGAATGCCGTGGCGACGCGCGTTGCCGGCTCGATGCCGGCTGAGCGCCATGCCGCTTGCATGGCGGCGATCGAAGCCTTCGCCGCATCGATGTAGCCGACGCCGTTGATCCAGTGGGCGCCGAGTTCAGCTGTCAGCCTTCGGGCACGCGGGCCCTGCGCCGAAATGTGCAGCGGGATTGGGTCTCGGTTGTTGACCACGCCGATATCGAGGCTCAGGAACCGCATCTTCCGCGAGGCGCCTTCAAGTTCCCATTCCACGGTCTCGCCGGCGATCAGCCGCTGCACCTGCTCGATGTAGCGCCGCATGTCGGCGAGCCGGACCGGACCAACGCCCATGGTGCGCCGGGCGGTAAAGCCGGTGGAGATACCGAAGTCGATACGCCCCGGCGCGAGCGCATTGAGCGACATCAGGGCGCTGGCGGCGACCGGCGCGATGCGGTTCGAAGGGATCAGCACACCGGTTCCCAGGCGGATTCTGGAAGTATTCACCGCCGCCGCGCCCATGGCGACGAAGATATCCGCGTTCAGCAATTGCGTGTCGTAGAACCAAGCCTGGATGAAGCCCAGCTCTTCGGCGCGCTTCACCACCTTCCAGGAATCGGCAGCGGTGGCGAGATTGATGCCGTAGTCCATGCCTCGACCTTCCCGATGGCCGAACCCGTTGTCAATCAGCCACCGATTCCAGATGCTGCCGAAAGGGACTTAAGATGTTCCCGCTCTTACTATCTCTCCACGATGAAACCCTTGTTCGTCGGTCGTCCTTTCTTATTTGGTCAAGCCTGTATGCGGTAGTCCTGAGGAGATTCCATGCTGATCGTTCAAGCTGATCGTCTCTCCCGTATCGGCGCAGCATTGTTGAAGGCCGCCGGCGCCTCTGATGAGGAAGCAGGCGCGGTCGCGGTCGGTTGTGTGAGCGCCAACCTCGCCGGCCACGATTCACACGGTGTCATCGCAATCCCGACTTACATCGATCGCGTGAAGGCGGGCCACATTGTGCCAGGCGCGAAGTGGACCATCGTGCGGCCTGAAGCGCCCATCACAGTGATGCCGAAGCGGGGCGGCCCGATCGACTAGTTCAACGTGGTGTGCGGCCAAAAGCGCGCCCAGCGCCAGTATGAAGCAGATAGATTCGCTTCACGTAGCGCGATCGCTTATGTCTTGGCGTAGGCGATGCTCATGGTCTCGGCAACACAGGCCGGACGCTCCTTGCCCTCGATCTCGACGGTCCATTGGTATGTCATGCGAATGCCGCCGTTTGGCATGTCGTCGGCGGCGAGCAGCTTCTGGCGGCCGCGGATGCGCGCACCAACCTGCACGGGGTTGGTGAAACGCACTTTGTTCGAGCCGTAGTTTATGCCGTTCCGCACATCGTCGATCTTGAGTACATCCCGGCCGAAGGTAGCAATCACGGCCAGGGTAAGATTACCGTGTGCAATGGTCTTTCCGTCCGGCATGTCCGTCTTGCAGCGCTCGACATCAACATGAATCCATTGATGGTCGCCGCTTGCTTCGGCAAATGTGTTGATGCGTTCCTGTGTCATTACCAGCCAGTCGCTGACCCCTAGCTCCTGACCGACCAGCGCCTTCATCGCCTGCGGGCTCTGAACGATTCGTTTTGCCACGATGTCCTCCGTCAAACCGACCCAGCACGTATCCTGTACTGTTACAGGAAGAATCACCCACCGACCTGCAACTTTGCCCAGGTGTCGCGTAGCTCGATCGTGCGGTTGAACACCAGGGCGTCCGAGCGGCTCGTCGGGTCTGGGCAGAAATAGCCCTGCCGCTCGAATTGCACGGCTTCGCCCACGGGCATCTCCGCCAGCGAGGGCTCCAGCAGCGCGCCCGACAGGACTTCGAGCGAGCCTGGATTCAAGTCGGCTTCCAGATCGCCATCGGCTCCCGGGTCGTGGCGGTTGAAGAGCGTACTGTACAATCGGACCTCGGCAGGGAGTGCGTGCCGGCCCGACACCCAGTGCAGGGTGGCCTTCACCTTTCGACCGTCCGGCGCACTGCCGCCGCGGCTGGCCGGATCGTAGGTGCAACGCAGTTCCACCACGTTGCCATCGGCGTCCTTCACCACCTGTCGGCAGGTGACGAGATAGGCGTAGCGCAACCTGACCTCTCGGCCGACCGCCAGCCGGAAAAATTTGTTCGGCGGGTTCTCCATGAAGTCGTCACGCTCGACGAAGATTTCCCTGCCGAAGCGAATGGTGCGCGTGCCGGCACCCGGGTCCCCCGGATGGTTGACGGCCTCCAGCTCTTCGACGTGGTCCTCGGGAAAATTTTCGATCACGAGCTTGAGAGGCCGCAGGACCGCCATGCGCCGCTGGGCCGCCTGGTTGAGACGGTCGCGGATCGCGTGATCGAACATGGCGAGATCGACGACACTGTTGGCTTTGGACATGCCGATGCGCCGAACGAAGTCGCGGATCGCCTCCGGTGGCACGCCGCGGCGGCGCAGGCCTGCCAGGGTCGGCATGCGCGGATCGTCCCAGCCACTCACGATGCCGCGCCGTACCAGATCCGTCAGGCAGCGCTTGGAAAGTACGGTGTATCCGAGATTGAGGCGGGCGAATTCGGTCTGGCGGGGCCGCGACGGGACCGGCAGGTGGTCGAGGAACCAGTCGTAGAGAGGACGGTGGTCCTCGAATTCCAGGGTACAGAGCGAGTGTGTGACATGCTCTATGGCGTCGGACTGGCCATGAGCGAAATCGTAGGTCGGGTAGATGCACCACTGCGTGCCGCTGCGCGGGTGAGGCGCGTGCAGGATGCGATACAGGACGGGGTCCCGCAGGTTCATGTTGCCGGAAGCAAGGTCGATCTTCGCCCGCAGCACGCAGGCACCATTCGGAAACTTGCCGGCGCGCATATCGCGAAACAGGCTGAGATTTGTTTCCACCGAACGGTCGCGATCGGCCGAAGCACGGCCCGGTTCGGTCAGCGTGCCGCGCATCGCCCGCATCTCGTCGGGGGGCGTGTCGTCGACATAGGCGAGGCCGGCGCGAATAAGGTGCTCTGCCCAGTCGTACAACGTCTGGAAATAGTCCGATGCATGGTACAGATGCTCGCCCCAGTCGAAGCCAAGCCAGTGTACGTCCCGCTTGATGGCGTCGATGTATTCCTGCTCCTCCTTCACGGGATTGGTATCGTCGAAGCGAAGGTGGCAGCGGCCGCCGTATTCGACGCTAAGCCCGAAATTCAGGCAGATCGACTTTGCGTGGCCAAGATGCAGATAGCCGTTCGGCTCCGGTGGAAAGCGCGTGACGATGCCCTGGATTAGGCCGCGGGCGAGGTCAGCCTGGACCATGTCGCGAATGAAATCCCGGGGCTCTACGTTTGCAGTGGCCTCCGGCACCGGCTTCTTGTCATCCATCTACCTGTCAACCTCCACACGGGGGTGCACACGAGCAATCTGCGGCCAAGCCAACTATAACACTGCCGGCGCGCTCGGCTATGTCTCGGCCGCCGCCATATGGCCAGCGAAGGATCGTGCGCCAGTCGAGAGCGTCCCCTGACCGGCCCGTCAATTTCAAATTAGGACACTACCCTGCTGGAGGAGTTGCCAGCGCACGGACGCCACCAGGGTGTAAACTGCGGCGCCTCCCGCAGTCCCACGGCGGCAGCACGACCGGCTCAATTCTTCGCCGCCTCAATGGTGACAACGACGCTGACCAACCTTTCCTTCAACACATCCAGCCGCCGAAGCTCGATCACAGGCCCGCGCCCAGCCAACACCAGGAAACGCACACGCCGCCCGAGCCGAATGGTGCTGCATGTGTTGACGGCGATAGCCCCCTGCCGGAGTGTCCGTTACATGAACTCGCCCGATCCAGTGACGTTGTCCGTCCTCGACAACCGCTTCCGTGCCATCGTCGATGAAATGGGAGAGGCGATGCTACGCACCGCCTATTCCCAGATCCTAAATTCCTCTCGCGATTTCTCCATTGCGATCTGCGATGCGCAGGCAAGGCTGGTAGCTCAAGCAGATCACATCCCGATCCACGTCGGTGCCATGCCGTTCGCGGTGGAGGCAGTGGTGGAGGCCTTCGGGGATTCGATTGCGGAAGGCAACGTCTACCTGCTGAACGACCCCTACCACGGCGGGTCGCATCTGCCGGATTTCACTGTTGTCGTGCCGATCTTTGCAGAAGGTCGGGTGATATTCTATTCGGTGGTTCGCGCCCATCAAACCGATATCGGCGGCGGCACCCATGGTGCCTACAATCCCGCCGCCACCGAGATCTTCCACGAAGGCCTGCGTCTGCCACCGATCCTGCTGGGGGAGGGACGGCTGCCGAGGCCCGACCTGGTGCGCATGATCGTCACCAATAGCCGGATGCCGCGCGAAGTGCGCGGGGACTTGATGGCGATGATCGGCGCTGCGCATCTGGGCGAGAAGAGGCTGCTGGCGGTCCTGGGCAAGAATGGCGCGGCGATGACGGAAGCCGCGGTCACCGCGATCCTTTCGCTGTCCGAGGCCTATGCATGCCGCATCATCGCGTCCTGGAAGGATGGCAGCTGGACAGGTGAGGCTTTCCTCGACGATGACGGCTTCGGGCGACAGGACATTGCCATCCGCGCAACGGTGACGAAGACGGGTGATGCGATCGTTGTGGACCTGACGAAGTCCGATCCGCAGGTGCCGTCCTTCCTCAACTCCTCTTGGCCCAATACGGTGAGCGCTGTGCGGATGGCCATTGTCTTCCTGCTCGATCCGGAAATCGCCAAGAACGATGGTTGCTTCCGCCCCATCGAGATAGTCGCCAAGGAAGGCACGATTGTCTTGCCGCACGAGGGTGCACCGGTGACCATGTGCACGTCCCACTGCTCGAATGAGATCTGTGAGGCGGTGGTCAAGGCGTTGGCCAATGCGTGCCCGGATCGCGCCATGGGCGGATGGGGTCGGCGCTACCGTATCGCGATCAAGGGAAGCGATGCGCGGCGGCCGGGCCGGCCCTTTGTGTGGCACCTGTTCCATGCGCGTCCCGGCGGTGGCGGGTCGTCGCAGGGCGATGGCTGGTCCAACGCGGGCGAATGGCATTCGGCCGGCGGGTTGAAGTTCGGCAGCATTGAAATGGCCGAGGCCCGCTTCCCGCTGTTCTTCGCCAAGCACGAATTCCGTCCCGGCAGCGCGGGCGATGGCAGCTATCGCGGCGGCCTTGGCGCAGAGCTGGTGTTGAAGCTTGAAACCGACGGGCCGGCCGTGGGGAATACCGCTGGCGACGGCGTGCGCTATGGCGCAGCGGGAATGCTGGGTGGCAAGGATGGGGCACCTCATCATTACACACTTAAACGCGCAGATGGCACATCGCGCGACTTGAGGACAAAGGAAGTCGGCATCCCGCTTGCGCCGGGCGACACGTTGCACATACGTGCTGGCGGCGGCGGCGGATGGGGACCTCCCGAGAAACGCGACGCGCAGGCACGCAGGCGTGACGCCGATGAGGGGCTGCTGTGAGCACCTTCCGAATTGGCATCGATGTCGGCGGCACCTTCACCGACATTGTCTGCGTCGCAGCGAACGGCATGACGACTCTGGCCAAGGCATCCTCTACTCCGCTGGATCAGAGCGAGGGCGTGGTGAATTGCCTCGCCGTGCTTGCGGAACGCCTGGGCTTAGGACTGCCCGAACTGCTGGCTCGCACGGATCGCATCGTCCATGGCACGACGGTCGCCACCAACGCGCTGCTGGAACGCAAGGGTGCGAAGGTCGCGATGCTCACCACTGAAGGCCATCGCGATGTCATCGAGATGCGCGAGGGGCTGAAGCCTGAACGCTATAACTTGCGCATGCCGCCCGCACCCGCGCTGGTGCCGCGTCGCCTCCGCTTGCCGGTTGCCGAGCGCATCCGTCCCGATGGAACGGTCGAAGTCCAGCTCGATCGCACCTCACTGAACTCGGCCATTGCGGTGCTGAAGGCGGAGAAGGTCGAGGCGGTGGCCATTTGCTTCCTCCATTCCTGGCGTGACGACGCGCATGAACGCGCGGCCGCCGAAGCCGTGCGCACCGCGCTGCCAGATGTCTTCGTGACTACGTCCGCGGAAGTGCTCCCGCAGATCAAGGAGTTCGAGCGATTTTCCACGGCCTGCGTCAATGCCTATGTCGGGCCGATCGTGTCGCGGTATCTCGCGCGGCTACGCGGGCGGCTGGCTGATGCGGGATACAAAGGCTCCATCTTCGTGATCCTTTCCCATGGCGGTGTCGCGCCTGTCGAGGAAGCCGCGCGGCTTGCCACAGGCACCGCGCTATCTGGTCCAGCGGGCGGCGTCGCGGCCGGTGTAGCGCTGGCGCAGCGCGGCGTGGGCCAAAACCTCATCACCTTCGATGTCGGCGGCACCTCCACTGACATCGCGCTGGTGCTGGATGGCGAGGCGGCACTTGGCCGTGGTCGCACCGTGGGAGGGGAGCGCATCGCGCTGGAAAGCCTCGACATCGTCACGCTCGGCGCCGGTGGCGGCTCGGTTGGCCATGTCGGGGCCGGCGGCACACTGCAGGTCGGCCCGCGTAGCGCCGGAGCCGTTCCGGGGCCCGTCGCTTATGGCCAAGGCGGGACAGAACCGACGGTGACGGATGCCAATCTCGTACTGGGCTATCTCGACAAGGACAACTTCCTCGGTGGCGCGCACAAGCTCGACCGAGACGGCGCACTGGCTGCTTTCGGCAGGCTGGGGGATTCAGTCGGTCTTCACGCCATGGCCGCCGCGGAGGGCGTGCATCGCCTGGCCAATGTGCGCATGGCCGACGGCATCCGCATCGCCACCGTGCGACGCGGCGTGGATCCGCGCCATTTCACCCTGCTCGCCTTCGGCGGCGCGGCGGGACTGCATGCCTCGGCCGTGGCGCGCGAACTCGGGATGCAGCGCGTTGCCGTGCCGATCTTCGCCGCGGGGCTTTCGGCCTGGGGCATGCTGCACACCGACCTCCGCTACGAGATGGCACGGAGCGAGCTCGCCAGTGGCGGGGTGCCGGAGGATGCTGTGCTGCGCACCATCTGGGCCGGGCTTGAAGCGGAAGGCCGCGCCCGCGTCGCATCCTGGTTCGGCGGCGAAGTCGAAACAAAGCGCGCCGCCGATATGCGCTATGGCGAACAGGTCTTCGAGATTACCGTGCCGCTCGAGGCGGTCGAGTGGGACGCGACAGGTCTGAGGGGTCGCGTCACCGATGCTTTCCATGCACGCCATGAAACCCTGTTCACCTACGCGCTGCTCGAGGAGGAGGTGGTGCTGGTCAATGCCCGTCTCGCCGTGATCGGGCGACTGCCGCCGATGCAGCCGCCTGAAGCCGTCGCGGGAGGCATCCCGGCCGCGGCCTTCGCGACGCGCCGGGCGCAGATAGAGGGTGTAGAGGCGGAGCTTCCGGTCTTCGACTTCACGGCGCTCGCAGCGGAACAGGAAATCGCCGGCCCGGCAATTGTCGAGAGCGACACGACCACCGTGCTCCTTCTGCCGGGCGACACGGCACGGATGGATGGGCACGGCTGGCTCGCCATTGTGCTCCCAGGCGACTGAGCCCGTTTGCAGCAATTGGAGGGTTACTCAGCGACTTCCCGGGCGTCCTTGAGCCCAGGCGCATGGCCGAGAAGGCGCTGACCGCAGTCAACCAGGAGGCCTGCATCCAAGACATACGGTCTAATGGACCACCATATCGGTCTTCTCGAAACCATCGTTGCCGCAGGCGGCATCCCTATGGGGCGAAGCGTTCCACGCCGCCATGTTCGGCGACGGCTGCGGGGGCTATGCTGACGCGACCGATCGTGGTGAGGACAGGACTTCGTCGTCATTATGAAGAATGGAGCCATCTCCAAGGACACCGTTCCAAGTTGAACGGGTGTGGTCCAGGCACGAGTCTCCGGATCGAAGGGCGGGAATGCAGAAGAGGCCGCTGAATTCGCTGCGCCGAGGTCTGGCGAGTCTCTTCCGCTGGATGACGGCGGCCATCTGGCTGCTGCTCCGGGCCATCCTCATCGGCTGGGCGGCGCTTGCCATCTATTACTCGAACCTGCCGTGGTGGGAACTGCGTCTGGGACTGGCAGTGGCCTTTACGGCGTTCGCGATCTGGGTCTTCTGGGTTTCGCGGCGGCCGCTGATGTACGCGGCTTTCGCCGCGCTGTTTCTCGGCACGCTCGCATGGTGGCTTTCCATTTCTCCGTCGCACAACCGTCAATGGCGGCCGGAGGTCGCCGTCATGCCGCGGGCGATCATTGAGGGCGACCGGGTGCGCCTGACGGGCGTACGCAACTTCGACTACCGCAGCCGGGACGATTTTACCGCGCACTACGAGGAGCGCGAGGTGCAGTTGTCGCACCTGACCGCCCTCGATTTCTACGTCGCCTACTGGATGGAAGGTTGGGTCGGACACACCTTCCTGAGCTTCGTCTTCGACAATGCCCCGCCCGTCAGCATCTCGATTGAGACGCGACCGGAAGTGGGCGAGGGTTTCGCGCCGATTGCATCCCTCTTCAAGCAGTTCGAGTTGATCTACGTGGTCGGGCAGGAGCGGGATATCGTCGGATTACGGACGAACCACCGAGACGAATTGGTGTACCTCTATCGCCTGAACACTTCGGCCGACGATGCGCGCCGTCTGTTCATGATTTACCTGACGCGGATCAATGAGCTGGCCGATCAGCCGGAATTTTATCACCTGCTGAGCAACAGCTGCACGATCAACGTCATACGTTACGCGAACGCGGCCGGCCGAGCTGGAAGGTTCGACATCCGCCACCTGCTCAATGGTCTTATCGATAGCTATCTCTACCATTCAGGCCGAATTGACACGACGCTGGCGTTCGACGAGCTCCGCCGCCGCTCCCTTGTCAACGAGGCAGCGCGAGCCGCCGATGGTGCGTCGGATTTCTGGCAACGCATTCGCGCCTTCTTGCCGACGATCGCGCGCTAAGCCGATCAGCCTGCAGCCGCAGTTAACCGCTCGACGCCCGTCACCCAGCAGCAGCGAGTGCAGCACAAGCACGCGACCGAATAGGCGAGCTCGTCCTGCGAGAAGCCCTTTGCATTGCGCAGTCGTCGCACTTGGCGGCAAACACCTCCGCCGGTCTATGCGGGACGCGTGCGGTCAACTCGCTCGCGAGTGCCGTCAGCTACGTCGTGTCACAGATTAGTAGCGCTGGCGTCATCTCGCTTCATCGGTCCTTCGATGATATGCAATCGTGCATATTGAACTCTCACTGAGCGACACCATGGCCAAGACGCCACTCGATCCGCCCGTATCTGATACCGCTCCGGCGGAGCCTGTTTTGACCGGTTACGATGAACAGCATCTTGTAACGTATTTGCGTCTCCTTGACGCCGATGCCGAAGGGGCAGATTGGCGCGAAGTCGCAAGGGTGGTTCTGCACATCGATCCTGATCGAGAGCCTGAACGCGCCAGGCGTGCCTGGGAGAGTCATCTCGCCCGCGCCAAATGGATGACCGAGAGCGGTTATCGCCATCTTCTGCTCGGCGGCGCACCAAACTGACAATTGGTTGCTTGCATGTACCGCAATCGTCTTTGCGCCGGGAGTCGCTAACGAAGCAATGGCCGGTTGTGCATCCTGCGCTCTCCAAGGAAGGGGTGTGAGTTCCATGGAGATGCATGCTCATGAACCGCGCGTACTGGCGGTCACCGGAGGCATACAAGAAGTTTCGGACATTCGATGCTCCTGGGTTTGCTTTTCAGTTCCTAAACCGCAATCCCGAATTCGCAAAAGATCGGGAACGACTGCAACAAATGGATCGTCGGGGCGCCCTTGATCCAGCCGAGGTGAAGGCCTTCGCCCGGCGCTGGGGGTTACTTCTACCCGACGACAAGTCATCCAAATGACGCGCTCTGGACGGCAGAGTCTCTGCCGACCGTCATTGCCCTCACCAAACTTCCGCCAGAGCTTGGCCATCCCAAGTTCAAGCCCAAACCTCTTTCGCTTGATCCCATATTGGCCGCTGACGGTGACGACTATGTCATCGAGCGTCTCGGCGCCCGGATGCGCGTGCATCGGGACAGTCGCGGTGGAGATCCGCCTGCGGTTCTACTGCCATTCGATGGGCTCTTTGAAGTCAGAATGGCAGCTGCACTGCGGCTATGGCGGGCACTCCATGGCCGCAATCCTGGCCCGAATCTAGCGGCGCTCTCGGAGGCCAGGATAAGCAGACTTGTCCTCGCCCTTCGCGCCCTCGATGGCCGTCTCGACGGCGCCACACACCGTGAGATTGCTACATCGTTGTTCGGCGCCAACGCTGTTCCGAAACGGGACTGGATCTCCCATGAACTACGCGATCGCACGGCGCGCCTGGTACGTCTCGGCGTGTCCATGATGAACGGCGGCTATCGGCGGTTGCTTCTGCATCCGTACCGTGGACGCTCCTGAGCCCTGCGGGTGGGGCGATCTCGCTGGGGTGCGAGATCGCCCTATTTGGAGGCAGCCATGGACCGCCATCGTGATCCTCGATGGCCGCCGCTTCTCGGTGGCCTCCTACAGGATCACGGAGGCTTCCCTTGCCCGCCAATTTTGCCGACCTGCCGCCACGCTATCTGCGCACGCCCGAGGCCGCCCGCTTCGTCGGGCTCTCCATTCGAACACTGGAAAAGCATCGCATCTACGGCACCGGCCCGCGCTATTCGAAGCTCGGCGGGCGCGTCGTTTATCGCGTCGAGGATCTCCAGGCGTGGGTCGAGTCAGGCCTCAAGGCGTCTACATCCGACCCTGGCACAGCGACTGTCCTGCCAGCCAAGCGTCACCCAGCAAGTGTTCCGCCTCCCGCCAACCTGGCGCGCCGCTGATCCATGTCGCTGCGACGCCCTCCTCGATCGGAACGGGAACAGCTCGAACTCTTTCGGGCTTTGCCCGGCGATCTCGCGCCGCGGGATGCGCAGGATCTCATGGCCTACCCCTTCTTCAGCCTCGCCAAGACCCACCGCACCGCGCCGATCGACTTCAGGATGAAGGACATCGCCATCCGCGTCGAAGCGGTGGCCGAGCACGGCATGGCCACCATCTGGGATGCCGACGTATTGATCTGGGCCGCGAGCCAGATCGTCGAGGCGCGCGACGCCGGACTGCGCACCTCCCGCCTCATGGCGGCGCGGCCGCGCGAAATCCTCACCTTCACCGGCCGCGGCACCAGCGCGCGCGACTATCACCGCCTGAAGGCCGCTCTCGACCGTCTGCAATCGACAACGGTCGCAACGTCGCTGCGCCAGGTCAACGAGCGTCGAATGCACCGCTTCTCCTGGATCAACGAATGGACCGAGCGCGCCGATGGTCACGGCAACGCCGATGGAATCGATCTCATCATGCCGGACTGGTTCTACCGGGCCGTCCTCGACGATGCGCTCGTGCTGACGATCGATCGCGGATACTTCGCCCTGACGGGTGGCGTGGAGCGCTGGCTCTATCGCATTGTCCGCAAGCATGGCGGCCGTCAGTCGGCCGGCTGGCGGTTTGAATTCCGGCACCTCTACGCCAAGTCGGCGAGCCTGTCGCCGTTCAAGCGCTTCGCCTTCGAACTGCGCGACATCGTCCGCCGTCAGCCTCTTCCGGGCTACAGGCTGCTGATCGAACGCGACGCCGGCGGGCGAGAGTTGCTTGGATTTTTGCCCGTGAATCTGTCCACCGCCGGGTGTGGGCAATATGTGGATCTTCGCGTGCTATCGGGAACCGACAGGCGCGTGCCATCAGGAACCGACGGCACGTGCTATCAGGAACCCGAATCGTCAAATTCTTCAGCCAGGCCAACGGCTTCCGGCAGTCCTAACTCAGAGTCTAACGATTCTGAATCTAACTCTTCTGAAGTTGACCGCGGCCGGGACGGGGGAAAATCCTCAGGTGGTGCGTCCTGAGCATCGCTCGCACGCCTAAAGACACGCTCACCCACATCGAATTGATCTGGCATCAGCAGCGGATCGAGCACTGGATCCGGTTCGGCCGAGACGTTGGCGAGCAGATCCTCGACCGCCGCCGCCGCATCCTGAGCTTTGCGCCGAACAGCGTCGTCGCCTACATCCGATGGGCGGCGGGCGACTTCGGTACCATCGTCTCCCGGATCGACATCCTGCGCACCGTCCGGCCCGGCGAAGCCTTCTCGACAGTTCCCTACGTGCGACCTGGTGGAGAGCTCCTCCTGCGAGCCTCCGGCTGGCCGAGGGTCGAGCGTGTGCTGCAGGCGATCGATACCGTCGAGCAGATCGGGATCGATGCCGCCGACGCTTGCCCTGACCACTGGCGGCATGTTCACAACCGGCTCGCGACGGGACAGGCATCGCGCCTGTACAGCCGCGAGGCCCATCGGGCCTGGCTTCTGCGCCGGAAGATCGGCACATGAAGCGCATCGGCTGGATTCTGGCCACCGGCTTCGCGGCGCTCACGGCCGGCGCATCAATTCTATCCCGTCCTGCGCCGAAGCTGGTCTGGAACGCCAGTGCCAGCGTGCCGATTGGCCTATACGCCATCCATCCGATCGACGGCATCCAGTCGGGCGAGTTGGTCCTCGTGCTGCCGCCGGAAGCCGTTGCTCGATATCTCGCCCAGCAGGGATACCTCCCACTGGGCATTCCGGTCCTGAAGCATGTTCTCGCCCTTCCGGGTCAATCCGTCTGCCGTCTTGAGCGCACGATCGCCGTCGACGGCGTCGCTGTTGGCGATGCCCTCGATCGAGATCGCCAAGGGCGAGGCCTGCCTACTTGGCAGGGCTGCCGGATTGTCGCGCACGACGAGGTGTTCCTCATGAACTGGCGGTCGACCTTCTCATTCGATGGCCGCTATTTCGGCCCGCTTCCGGCATCGACGATCGTCGGCCGGGCCGCTCCCCTCTGGATCAAGAAGGACAACTGATCATGCCTGGACCTGGCGGCCGACTCTTTGCCTGGAGACCAACCACGCTGCGTTTCTCCTCCCTCTTTGCGGTCCGGCGTCAGGCCGTCATGCACGGGTTGGCAGGCGGTCTCGCCGTCGAATCCCGACTGCGTCTGTGCTACGCAAGTGTCGTTGCGTTGCTGCTGTCACTCGGGATCGCGCAGGCTCAGCCAGACGCCAACGGTCATCCCGCTGCCGTTGCAATCGCCGATCCCTTTGCTGGCTTTGTCGCTGAGGCTTCGCATCGTTTCGCACTCCCGGTTTCCTCGATACGCGCCGTCATGCAGGCGGAAAGCGGTGGCGACGTCCGTGCCTTGTCGTCGAAAGGCGCGATGGGCCTGATGCAGATCATGCCGGCAACGTGGGCCGCGCTGCGGCAGCGCTACAGCCTGGGTACTGATCCTTATGATCCTCGCGACAACATCACGGCGGGGACGGCCTACCTGCGGGAGCTGCACGATCGCTTCAGCGAGCGTGGCTTCCTGGCCGCCTACAATGCTGGTCCAAGTCGCTACGAGGAGCACCTTGCGACAGGTCGCCCGTTGCCGTCGGAGACGCTGTCCTACATGGCGACGGTCAAGTCGCTGCTCGGCGGAACCCTGGCAGAGGGCTCGCCCGCTGCGGCATCGTGGGCATCGAGTTCGCTGTTCGTAGCGATAGCGAAAGCTGCCCTGGCTCCAGCCCAGCCGTCACCGATGCAAGCATCTCAACATCATTCCACTAACGTCCTACCGTCCCCAACCGAGCCTTTGACGCCGCTCTCCGACGGACTGTTTGCTCGGACATCTGGGCGGAGAACACGGCAATGATCTCCGTAGGTCCCGGTCGTGCCTCGGCGGGCTGTGGCGGGTGGCAGTGCGTGAAGGGCATTGGGCAGAAGCACCACATTCACGGACGGCAAGATAAAGCGGGTTGCCCCGCTGCCCTCGCTGCGCTCCTAAGGGATTGTCTGCACGTTGTTTCTTGAGCCGCTCCCGAGTGTTGCTTGAGAGAGACGTGCTGGCACTTAAACCGATTTCCTCTTTGTATTCAACACTCCGAGCGCCGTCGCTCGAGGATACGCTTTCTCGCCGCTACTCCAGAGCGACCTTTTCTACGCCGTGAGCCGACACGTGCAGGCTGCGTCTTGCAAGCCTTCGCGCGGCTTCCAATCGTCATGCCGTGGCAAGCGATAACGACGACTTTCGACTCCGTCCTGGCAAGATCCGCGACGAGAGTGGTGAGCGACCTGGCGGACGCCGCGTGCGTGGTGTCCGCGCTCGTCCGGGCAGCTTCACGGGACAGATCCAGCAGGCTATCCGCCGGGCCGGCGGTGATCCATCCCGCCTGAACGGGGCCGGGAAGGGAAGCGGCCGGTTCAATGCGCGTGGCCGCGGCTCAGCGGTCGCGGCGGCGCTTAAGAACCGGAGCCCCTGGAGCTGGCATGGTGGGATTCACACAAGGGCGCGGCGCGTCGCGGTCAAGGCCCGGGTCGTGAAGCTCAACCCCCAACGTGGGGCAACGCGCGGCCGCGCTTTCGTCAGCGCCAAGGCGGTGGACGCGCACCTGCGCTATCTCCAACGAGACGGCGTCACGAAGGACGGTGAGAAGGGCCAAGTCTATTCGGCCGAAAGGGATGTGGAAGATGGTCGCTCGTTCCCGGAAC